>NZ_AMGD01000007.1:0-162766 GCF_000297555.1 Paenisporosarcina sp. TG-14 | reverse complement strand
CACTATTCGGGGTTCAGTTCAAAATTGACTCAGGAATCTCTTTTTTATTTAAGTAATAAATCTTTATTTGTAATCTTCTACCACAATCATTTCTTTCGTAATCGGATGAACAAATTGCAATTTCTTGGCTTGAAGGGAATAGTTGTCTGCTCTCGTTCTCGATCCGTACATTCTGTCACCAGTAATTGGATGACCTATTGAGCTAAAGTGAACCCGAATTTGATGTGTACGTCCAGTTTCTAAAATTACATTTACTTTAGTGAAGTTGGAATCTTGTCCCACCACTTCAAAATGGGTAATCGCTGTTTGCCCAGATGGAGATACAGCGCGACGTGCAGAATCATGACGGTCTGTACCAATAGACGTTCGAATAGATCCGCTTTTTTGTGTCATATAGCCGTCTACAATCGCTTCATACGTGCGAATGATTTTTTTCTCTTCAAGCATACGATCTAACATGGATTTGATTAGTGGATGTTTCGCAATTAATACTAATCCTTTCGTTCCTTGATCGAGACGGTGGACGTGTTCTGCATATACGCCACCTTGTTTATTTACATAGGCCATGACATGATTCATACATGTACCAGTTTGTCCGGGTTCGTTTGGATGTGTTAACATATCTGCAGGTTTTGAAACTACGAGTACATGAGCATCTTCAAACAAGATAGGAACTTCGCAAATGTCAGTAGCCACATAAGAAGAAGGCTCGACGTTTATATTGAATGTAAGTTTAGTACCTATTGGAAAATGATGTTGCCAAACTACAGGTTCTCCGCTTTCATTCAAAATACTTTTAGCCATGCGCATTTCGTGCATGATTTTCTTGCCGATGTGGAAATTGTCACGGAGAAGTTCTTCGATTGTAATATTATCTTGTTGCAATGCATAATGAAAAGTTGTAATCATTTATATTCCTCCTAAAAATAGACCATGTACGATGACATGGTCTACGTTATCTTCTATTTTAATACAACATCGTTGAAAAATGTTTTAATATTTTCTTCAGGCTGATTTCCAACCATGCGTGAAACTTCTTTACCATCTTCAAAATGAATCATAGTCGGCGTTGCTTTAATCGCATAATCTTCCCAACCCTGATCAAATTCTAAGACATTGTATTGGAAGATATCAACGTCCATATCTGCTACTACTGGCATTAACACAGGAGTCATAGCTTTACAATGTACACAAGTAGGGCTAAAGAAGTAAGCTGTTACAGGCTCTCCACTTTCTACTTTTGCTTGCAAGTCATCAGGTAGAATGATGTTTTGATAGTTTTCATCGTCTAATTGGTCAATTGTTTCTTGTTCCAAATCGTTCGTGCCGTATGGATTGTCCGCTAATTTATTGTTATTGGACATATTATTCAGGACAATAATCAATGCGAAAACTGCTACAATGATACCACCGATAATTAATAATTTTTTCATTTTACTTTTCCTCCTTTGAAGCTTTTAATAACATGAAGCTTGTAACAGTAATTAGAACAAATGCAGTTAGTGCTAAAAACGGGATGGTAATGAAGCCGAAGATGTTAATGTATTCACCTGTGCATGACACGCGCTCACAGGCTGGTGCATTTTCAGACAAAAAGCTTACTTTTTGTAAACCATAATGATACATAGAAATTGCAGCACCAATAATGGAAAAAATTGCGGTTGTTACGGCAATTTTAGCATTTTTCTGGACAAAGGCAATTCCTATAATAAGAACCAACGGATACATAAAGATTCGTTGTATCCAGCATAGCTGGCATGGTTCGTAGCCCCTAACTTCTGAAAAGAATAGGGAACCAATTGTGGCTGTTAATGAAACGACCCACATAATCAATAATATGTTTTCTGATTTTTTAGACATGTTCCAATCTCCTCTTGTGAGGGTAAACTCATAGTAAAGTATAATTCTTAGCATCCTACAAGTAAAATATTTTCAACGGAGTCGAAAGTCTTATATAATGAAATAGATAGCTTTTAGAAGGAGACGATACCATATGTCAGAGGAATTCGATTTATCACAATTTGAAGTAAGCATGGTAATTAGACAAACGACGATAGAAGATATAGAGCCTATGTTAGCCATGCAAAGACTTTGTTTCCCAGGAATGGATCCATGGAAAGTAGAACAATTGCGCAGTCACTTAAGTATTTTCCCAGAAGGTCAGCTTGTAGCAGAACTGGATGGCATTATTATAGGTTCTTGTTCAAGTTTAATCATAAATTTTGATGAATATGATGATCGTCATTCTTGGTCAGATGTAACGGATGATGGCTATATAACGAATCATAATCCAGAAGGATACAATATGTACGGCATCGAAGTAATGGTGCATCCAGAATACCGACGCATGAAAGTCGGTCAACGTTTGTATGAGGCACGCAAAGAAATAGCACGTCAGTTTAATTTGAAATCTATCATTATTGGTGGACGTATTCCAAATTATCACAAACACTCGAAAGAGATGTTACCACGTGAGTATGTAGACGCAGTATCAAGACATAAAATTTATGATCCCGTGTTAACGTTCCAAATTATGAATGGCTTTACGCTGATGCGTATTAACCCTAACTATTTACCTGATGATACTGCCTCAGGCAAATACGCTACCTTGATGGAATGGAATAACGTCGACTATAAACCGATGTCCAAACGTCACTTTAAAACGAGTTATCCCGTACGAATTTGTGTTGTTCAATACATGATGCGTGCAATTGAATCGTTTGATGATTTAGCAAACCAATGTGAGTATTTCGTTGACGTAGCTTCCGATGCCCATTCTGACTTTGTGGTGTTCCCGGAAATTTTCACTACTCAACTGATGTCATTCTTGAATGAGCCATCTCCGAGTCGCGCCATTCGACGTTTGACTGAATACACACCTCAATACATTGAGCTCTTTACCGATTTAGCTGTTCGCTATAACGTTAATATTATTGGCGGATCCCATTTTGTAAAAGAAGAAAATGATGAGATTTACAACATTGCCTACTTATTCCGCCGTGATGGTTCGATAGAGAAACAATATAAAATGCACATCACTCCAAATGAACGCAAGTGGTGGGGCATTAGTGCAGGGGATTCAGTACGTGTCTTTGATACAGATTGCGGAAAAATTGCCATCCAAATTTGTTACGATATAGAGTTCCCTGAAGTTGCACGTATTGCTACTGATATGGGCGCAAATATTATTTTCGTTCCTTTCTGTACAGAAGATCGACAAGGATTCTTGCGAGTGAAATATTGTGCACAAGCTCGTGCTGTTGAAAATCAAATTTATACGGTTATTTCAGGAACAGTTGGAAACTTGCCACAAACTGAAAATATGGACATTCAATATGCACAGTCTGGTATTTATGCACCTTCTGACTTTGAATTTGCGCGTGATGGCATTGTTGGTGAAACGAGCCTTAACTTAGAAATGGTGTTAATTGGAGATGTAGATTTAGAAATCTTACGTCGTCAACGACAAGACGGTACAGTAAAACAGTTGAAAGACCGTCGTCATGATATATATCGAATCGAATATAAAAAAGGATGAGAAGTGTGCTGCGTTTCTATAATGTCTAGCTACAAGCGCGAATTGGTGCATTAAGCTTTTCTAAGTAGGAGTGCGATTCCATCTTTTCAATTGGAGGAACAGATATGAGCTATCAACAAACTGTCGAAAAATGGTTAGTGTTCGATAATCTTGAACCTGAATTGAAAGAGCAACTTTCTGAGATCTCCCAAGATGAAAAAAGGTTGGAAGATGCATTTTATAAAGAATTAGAATTTGGTACAGGTGGAATGCGCGGAGAAATTGGTGCCGGAACGAACCGTATGAATACATATACGGTTCGCAAAGCTTCGCAAGGCGTGGCGGATTACGTAAAAGCGGCTGGACTTGAAGCGATGAAAAAAGGAATTGTTATCGCATTTGATAGTCGCAGGAAATCACTAGAGTTTACACAAGAAGCAGCGAGTACATTTGCGAGAAATGGTATTCAGGCATATGTATATGAAGTACCTCGCACCACACCACAACTATCATATAGCGTGCGAGAACTTGGCGCATATATGGGGATTGTAGTTACGGCGAGTCATAACCCGCCTGAATATAACGGATATAAAGTATACGGGCAAGATGGTTCACAGCTTAATTTAGAAGATGCTGAATCCGTTATTTCGTATGTTCAACGAGTAGGCAATGAATTAGCTATAGAAGCAGGAAATTATGAAGAATTAGTGCAATCTGGAATGATTCAAGTAATTGGGAGTAGATTAGATAAAGCTTATCTTGAACTCGTTGAATCCATTCAATTTCATGGTGAAACGTCGGGAAAAGAAAACGTAACTGCCGTTTTCTCTCCACTCCATGGAGCATCAGGTTCTACTATTCGTGAGTTAATGACTAGAACAGGCTACACTAATTTCACCTATGTTGAAGAACAAATGGAGCCAAACGGTGAATTTCCAACGCTGAAATCACCTAATCCAGAAGAAGCAGGTGCCTTTGAGTTAGCGAAGAAACAAGGAAAAGAAACAGCAGCAGATATATTAATTACAGCAGATCCAGATGGAGACCGCGTAGGTGTGGCTGTTCAAAAAGGTGCCGACTATGTACTTTTAACCGGAAACCAAACTGGTGCCATATTAATTGAATATTTACTGACGCAATTAAAAGAAAAACAGCAATTGCCAAAAAATGGTCGAGTATTCAAAACAATCGTAACGTCTGATTTAGGACGAGTGATTGCAGAGTTTCACGGGGTATCAAGCGAAGATGTGTTAACTGGTTTCAAATTTATCGGTGAAAAAATTCAACAATATGAACAATCGAAAGAATACGAGTTTCTATTTGGTTACGAAGAAAGCTACGGTTATTTAATTAAACCGTTTGTACGCGATAAAGATGCTATCCAAGCTATTTTAGCCATCACAGAAGCTGCTTCTTTTTATAAGGCGCAAGGGAAGACATTACTAAATGTCTTGCATGACTTATATGAACGCCATGGTTACTATTTTGAAGGGTTAGTTTCGGTTACGAAAAAAGGGGCAGACGGAGCACGTGATATTCAAAGTCTTCTTACCAATTTACGTAGTCAACCCTTAACAGAAATTGCCGGCATAGCGATTTCATCGCAAGAAGATTATTTAACGCAAACACGTAGTTTTGTGGATAATCGCAATGATGAAAAAATGATTTTGCCTCAAGCTAATGTAATGAAATATTTCTTAGTAGATGGTTCTTGGGTTTGTGTCCGTCCAAGTGGTACTGAACCAAAGATTAAATATTATATTGGTGTGACAAGTGCTACTGAAGCTGATAGCAAAGAAAAACTCAATATGATTAAATTGCAATTCACAGCTGAAATGGAAAAACGTTTCAGTTTGTAAAAATGGACCCTATTAGTGAACGTGCTAATGGGGTTTTATTTTATGTGGTGATTAGAAATGTGGAAACAAAAGGGCAATGAGTTTAGAAGAGAGATACAAGAGGTCAATAGGCACGATATGTTGGCTTATTTAGGACGTAATTAAAAAGAAGTGTCGGATGTATCTGACATTTCTTTTTATTTCGACTATTTTACATGTACAGTATAGTGTTGTGCAGACTTGACAACAATAATGGGGCTGAGAAACAATGTATTTCTTTAAATAGATAAGGTATCGTAAATACAAGGAGGATAACAGGATGTTCATAGATGAAAGAAGCGCTGCTTTGCTGAAACTATTACAACATTCGTCCATTCCAACAATGGCTGAAATTGAAGAACAAACCGGGCTAACACGCAGACAGATTCAATACAGTCTGGGAAAAGCGAACGACTGGCTTGAATTTCACCATTATCAACCCGTTCAATATAAAAGGGACGCAGGCTATTTTCTAATCGACGAGATTAAAGAAGAAATGAATGTCAAGCTGACAAAGCGGACATATGTCTTTTCTGAGAAAGACAGGGAAAAAGTATTTTTTCTCATGGTTCTGCTTAGTAAAGAAGAACTGTCTGTCTATCATTTTCAGTCAATGACCGGATTGTCGCGCAGTACCGTATTGATTGATTTGCAGCGCCTTAAAGCAAAAGCGAAGCAACAAGAGCTGAAAATCCATTATTCAAAACAAGAAGGTTATTTGGTAGAAGGCAATTCGCGTATTAAAAGGTATGTTGTCGAGCAGCTTGTTCGTGATGTTTTGAATAGCCAGAACTGTGAAGTTATTGTGCAATGTATATGGGGAGAGCATGAACAGCAGATTGAAGCGATCCAATCTGAACTAGAGAAAATCGAGAAGAATCTCGGAATTGCCTTCACTGACGAAAGATTAAATGAATTGGCGTATCTGTTCTTTTCTACTGATCAATTAATTGGAAAAGGGGAAGTCTTGCAGGATGATCCGAGCTGGAAACCATTCGTCAATGTGAAAGAATATAAGCTGATTGATCAAATGATTGCCACTGATGCGTTTCAATCTCGCTGGAGCGAAACAGAAAAGCTCTATGCGACTTTGCATATTGTCAGCATGAACCGTATTAAAGATCTCTCACCTTTAAGCGAGAATCAGGTATTTCACAGTTTGATGCAGCAAGTAGCTGAGGAGTTCGAGCGTCTCACATTCGTGCATTTGCATAATAAAGTACAATTGTGCACGCAATTAAACGTACATTTTAAACCAGCGTATTATCGTATCAAATACGGTCTGCCTCAAGTTAACCCTTTAAAGGAGCGCATTCAGAAAATCTATACTGAACTTCACCATCTGACTAAAAAGTCCCTTAGGGTCCTAGAGCAAGAGATTGGATACGATATTCCGGAAGATGAGGCAGCATACTTCACCATTTATTTTGGGGGATGGCTACAAAAGCAGGGAACAACTTTGAATGAGCGGAAACGGGCGATTGTGGTCTGTCCTCACGGAGTAGGGGTTAGCAATATTTTGAACTTTACGCTGCGGGAATTATTCCCGAACATCCTGTTTTTGGATGTGTTGTCGGTCCGTGACGCTGCGGAATATCCGCTTTCCTACGATCTGGTTTTCTCCTCAGTCAATATGAGGACGGATGCGACGTTGTTCGTAGTGCCACCTATTTTAGAAGGACGTGACAAGCATAAATTGAACCAGCAAGTCATGCAGGAATTATACGGCTATACCATGCAAAGTGCAGACGTCAACGCATTGGTGAAAGTGATTTCAAAATATGCGACGATCCATGAACAAGATCAATTGGAGCAAGCGCTTCAGACCGCCTTGTACAATAAACCATCCAAAACCAGCACGTATACATTAAAGGAGGTAGAAAAACCGGTGTTAGAAGAATTACTCAATCAACAAACGATTCAAATCAAACCTAAAGCTGCTACATGGCATGAAGCCATCCAATTGGCTGCCCAGCCGCTTGTTGAACTGGGAACTATCGAAGAGGGCTATGTTAACGCAATGATCGAATCAATCGAAGCAAACGGACCGTATGTGGTCATCACGCCGGGAGTGGCGATTCCACACGCGCGTCCTGAACAAGGAGTCCGGTCGCTTTCTATGAGTTTGCTGAAGTTGGACGAAGCGGTGGATTTTGCAGCCGATAAACCAGTCCGATTAATCATTGTTCTGGCTGCTGTTGACAGTGAATCCCATTTGCGCGCTCTGATTCAGCTGACGAATTTGTTAAACGAACCGGCTAATATCGAACATATGATACAGACAACTGACAAAACAAAACTTATGGAGTTAATCCATAACTATTCTAAGGAGGAAACAGAATGAAAATCATGGTGGTATGTGGAAATGGTTTAGGAAGTAGCTTTATTATGGAATTGAATGTAAAAAAAGCATTGAAAGAACTAGGCAAGACGGCAGTCGTGGATCATACAGACCTTACTTCTGCAAAATCGGAACAAGCAGATGTATTTATTGGAGCGGCAGATATTATGGGGCAACTGGATAACGGCAGCCGAACGATTGTTACGCTGGAGAATATGATGAGCATTCCAGAAATCAAATCAAAGTTAGAACCGCATCTGACTTAAGCCACTCGAAAAGGGGGAAATTACTGTGTTAGAACTAATTATGAATGACATATTAGGAACGCCGGCCATTTTGATTGGACTGTTCGCTCTTGTCGGTTTATTATTACAGCGCAAATCTAGCGCCGAAGTGGTATCCGGTACAATGAAAACAGTGATGGGCTTCTTGATCATCGGGGCAGGAGCAACGGTCCTGATTGGCTCATTGGATGTTTTCGGAAAAATGTTCGACCATGCATTTAATGTTCAAGGCGTAATTCCTAATAATGAAGCGATTGTCGCTGCCGCCCAAAGCGAGTTCGGCACATCAACAGCTTTGATCATGGTGTTCGGGATGATTACTAACATCATCTTGGCGCGCATTACACCGTTCAAGTACATTTTCTTGACAGGGCACCATACCTTATTCATGGCTTGTCTTTTAGCTGTAACATTATCTGTTGGCGGTCTTGAAGGTCCTATGCTAATCCTAGTTGGATCATTCCTGCTTGGCTCATTCATGGTTTTGTTTCCAGCGCTTCTTCAGCCATATGTTCGCGAAATTACCGGCAGCGATGATTTCGCGATTGGGCATTTCGGTTCAATCGGCTATTTTGTTTCAGCTAAAGTCGGTAAATGGTTCGGCAATAAAGAACACACGACCGAACAAATTAAAGTACCGAAATCATTAGGCTTTTTAAGAGATACCTCTGTAGCGGTTTCTCTTACGATGACATTGTTCTTTTTAGTAGTTGCTTTATTCGCAGGTCAAGGGTTTATTGAAGAGAATCTATCCGGCGGTTCAAACTTCCTGGTATTTTCATTCATCCAAGCTATCACATTTGCCGCGGGAGTATACATAATTCTTGCAGGTGTACGTATGTTAATTGCGGAAATTGTTCCCGCTTTCCAAGGGGTGGCGGATAAATTGGTGCCGAATACAAAACCGGCACTCGACTGCCCGACAATTTTTCCTTTTGCACCAAATGCAGTAATCATAGGTTTTCTTTTTAGCTTTTTGGCTGGACTATTGTCGATGTTCTTCCTTCCAGTGCTAGGATTAAGCGTCATCGTCCCTGGTTTGGTTCCTCACTTCTTCACAGGAGCGGCTGCAGGGGTCTTTGGAAATATTACCGGCGGGCGAAGAGGCGCGATGTTCGGGGCTTTTGCAAATGGGTTGATCATCAGTTTCATTCCAGCAATCCTGCTCGTCTTGCTTGGTGATATTGGATTCCAAGGAACTACATTCGGTGATTCCGACTTCGGAATTGTTGGAACGCTGATATTGAGTATTATGAAATTATTGGGATATTCTTGATATTAGAACTTTAATTAAACCGTCTGCACTAGCCTATATGGTTAGCGCGGACGGTTTTTTGTTTTTAACAAAGGGAAAATCGCTGATCTATAACAAGTGTAATCAATACTGATTAAAGAAAATTTAGAAAATACTGGTTGAATTTAAAAAACACATAAAATTTAGCGGGCTTACACGACATTTAATTTATGGAGAACCCTTTAGAAATTAGCATGTCATTCAAAAGTATGAACTATCTCTCATGCGAATGCATGAAAACGAGTGGTATGATAGAAGATATAATGATAGGTAAGATGGAGGAACTGTTATGCATTCAAAAGAGTTTTCAAACATCGGGTTATTGAAAGAAATCGCCGAGTTGTTGAATGAAGAAACTGAAATGATACCTATGCTGCAGGGCGCATTACGAAAATTCTTAGCAGGTACTCAGTTTGAAACAGGCTGGATTTTCTTTATTGATATAAAAGGAAAGCATCAATTACTTGCCTACGAAAATCTCCCTACTGCACTTGAAGATGGTAGTTGTCATCAACTTCAAAAAGGCGGATGTTGGTGTGTATCTAAGTACCGCAGTGGGGAACTTAAAAAAGCAACGAATATAATTGAATGTCAGCGGATTGAAAGTGCAATCGATTCAAAGGTTGGTGACTATGGAGGCATTACACATCACGCAACTGTAGCGCTACAATCTGGTCAAGAAAGATTTGGCCTGTTAAATGTGGCGTCCCCATATACAGTTGGGTTTACAGACGATGAACTAGCATTGTTAGAGTCAGTGGCATTTCAAATGGGCTCAGCAATAAAGCGCATCTTGTTAACAAAACAAGAACAAGAAATGGCGCTAGTGCAAGAACGCAATCGATTAGCACGTGATTTACATGATTCGGTGAACCAACTCTTATTCTCCGTTACGCTTACTGCTCGAGGCGGTAGTGAAATGGCTGAACACCCACAAGTAAAAGCAACGTTTCGTGAAATTCAACATTTAACGCAGGAAGCATTAACTGAAATGCGCGCACTTATTTGGCAGCTGCGTCCAAAAGGGTTGGAAAGTGGACTTATTGAAGGGCTTAAAGGCTATGCTGAAATGCTTGGATTGTCGTTAAACGCAAATGTATCAGGAGTTATTAACTTGCCTTCTCGAACAGAAGAAACTTTATTCCGTATCGCGCAAGAAGGATTAAATAATGTTCGAAAACATGCAGGTGTACAGGAAGCTGAATTGTTTATAACCGTTACACCTTCGGACGTGCTGCTTGTTTTAAAGGATGAAGGAGGTGGATTCCAAATGGATTCAAATGTACGACTACCATCCATTGGTATTCAGAGTATGCAAGACCGTGCTAGAGCTGCTCGCGGGTCAGTAGATTGGGTAAGTGAGATGGGAAAAGGAACGGAAATATTAATAAGGTTGCCTTATTAAGGAGGAATCTGCATGATTAGAGTGCTGATTGCGGATGATCATCATGTAGTAAGACGAGGGTTACTTTTTTTTCTTAAGACTCAAAAGGATATTAATGTTGTGGGGGAAGCTACGAACGGTCGAGAAGCCGTTGAGTTGACAGCTAGCCTTAGACCAGATATTGTATTAATGGATTTGGTCATGCCAGTAATGGACGGGATTCAAGCGACAAAAAAAATCAAACAACAATACCCGAAAACAGAGGTTTTAATGCTTACGAGTTTTTCAGATCGTGATCACGTCATACCTGCAATTGAAGCGGGAGCAGCAGGTTATCAATTAAAAGATATTGAACCTGATGATTTAGTAGAATCCATTCGAAAATTAATGCGTGGGGAAAATACCTTGCACCCGATTGCCACATCACAACTAATGAAAGTACGTGAACCGCAAATTGATCCAGCGCATAAGCTATATCCACTTACGCCTAGAGAGCAGGATGTCTTATCTGAGCTCACAAAAGGAAAGAGCAATAAAGAGATTGCTTCATCCCTGTTTGTCACAGAGAAAACAGTTAAGACACATATATCCAACATTTTTTCGAAATTACACGTACAAGACCGTACGCAAGCTGCTCTTTATGCAGTGAAGCACGGGTTAACCGATCCGAGTGGATTGTAAAAGGAGACAATGAGATGAAAATATTAGTAATCAGTGGAGGGCCACGCAAACACGGCAGAACTGCAATTGCAGCTAGATTTATCGAACGTACCTACGGATTCCATACATTGGATTTAAGTGTGATGGAAATGCCAATGTATACAGGAGAAGAGGATCAAACAACTAATCCGGTTGTAAAATCTTTACGTCAGTCTGTTCTAGAAGCAGACGGGGTAGTATTATTATCACCTGAATACCATAGTGCAATGAGTGGGGCACTAAAAAATACATTAGATTTCTTAAGCGGCACACAATTTCTACACAAACCAGTTGGCTTAATTGCTGTTGCTGTTGCTGGTGGCGGTAAAGGCGGTATTAATTGTTTAAACAACATGCGTACGGTGATGCGAGGGGTTTATGCTAATGCAATTCCTTGTCAATTAGTGCTAGATCCAAGTACATTTGATTATGATCGCGACGGACTATTAAATGAAGCAGCTGAACAAGTGGACAAATTAATTGAAGAATTAAAAATGTATACGCGCATAGGGAAAGAAGTAAACGTACAACAATTAATATAAATGAAATGTAAGAACTGCATACCTGCATAGGATGTGGTTTTTCTAATAAATGGAGATGTGACATTGTCACATCTCCATTTTACAATTTCAGATAATCCTATGAATGTAATGCTTTCGTCGTTGCCGAAAACTACCTGGAAATCTTTCAGTGTCATAAACAGACATTTTTTGTTAGTTGTCTAACCCTACAGCCACACTTTCATAAACGAACCTCGCGGGATTGTCACCCACAGAAAAGCCAGCCCATTTTTTTAGGGCTGGCAATTATTTAGTGCTTACCTCTTTTTCGCTGAGCGTTTACGCATGTCTTTCGTAATTTGTTTCCATTTTCCACGCTCTGCTTTTTGAGCTGCAGCATCTGCTTTTCTTTCAACGTAAGCAAGTTCACGTTTTAGCTTTTCATAGCTTGCATAGCGTTCGAAGGTTAGAGAACCATTTTCAAGAGCTTCTTGCACGGCACAACCTGGTTGATTAGTGTGTTGGCAATCAGTGAAACGACATGAATTTGCAAATTGCTCGACATCTTTGAATCCTGTATTTAAGCTTTCACTGTTGTCCCACATTTGAAACTCGCGCATACCAGGTGTATCAATTAACAATCCTCCACCAGGCATGCGGAACAATTCGCGATGACTAGTAGTATGGCGTCCTTTGTCGTCATCTTCTCGAATGTTTTGAACCACCATAACCTCTTCACCACATAGGGCGTTTGTTAAAGATGATTTTCCAACACCAGATGAGCCAAGAAGAGCTGCTGTTTTTCCGTCTTTTAATAATTCTTGAAGTTCAGCGACTCCTTCGCAGGTTACACTGCTGACGACGTGAATGGGCACTCCAAATGCTACATCATTTGCTTGATCAACAAAGAATTGTGGATCATCACATAGATCCTTTTTGGTTAGAACGATAACGGGGTTTGCCCCAGAATCCCAAGCAGCAATTATATATCGTTCGAGTCGCCGAACATTAAAGTCTAAGTTTAGAGACATGATAAGAAAGACGATATCGACGTTTACGGCGACAATTTGTTCTGCAGTTGTTAGACCTGCAACTTTTCGAGAAAAAAGCGATGTTCGTGGAAGGATACTGCGAATAATCCCTTTTTCTTCACCAGGCATTTTTTCTACAGCAACCCAGTCACCGACAGCAGGGTAGTCTCTACGATCTTGTGCTGCATGCTTAAAACTCCCGGAAAGAGAGGCTAACCATTCACCTTCATCGGTTACAACGCGGTACATATGTTTATGCTCTAGCAAGATACGACCAGCGATGCTTGCTTGTAATTTTTCATTGTTGGATTGGTTTTCCCATTTTGTTTTCCATGATTCGTTCCATCCGTAATTTTCAACTGTTTTCAAAGTATATTCCTCCTGTTTTGTGTATATAAAAAACCGTGGCTGCGAAAAGGCAGTCACGGTTAAATACACACCACAAGAAACGGTCTACTTTTAGAAAGCACAATTGTGATGAGATACCTGGAACATGCCAATTCGCTTGTTTACATTCTCTAATAAAATTGTCATAATACCTCACCTGCTTTCTTTTGATGAAACAACTATATCAAAAATATATATATTTAGTCAATGTATTTAACGGAATTTTGTTTATATTCCGAAAAACTAACGTGATGCTCAAAGCAAGAAATTGCGTTATTCTTCTGACAGATGAAGCTGATAAGGTTCGATATGGACAAACACCTCGGAAAATGGTTTTACATTATGAATTTTCTTCTCTATTTCCTCCGTAATTCGATGGCTTTCTACGACATTAAGACTTGGGTCTACCGCTATGGTTAAATCAACAAACATGAGATTTCCATGCATTCTTCCTTTGAAATCATTCAAATGGAGTACACCTTGAACGTTCTCTACAAGAACTGATAAGGTTTCTACTTCTTCTTCGTTGAATCCATCTGTAAGTGTATGAACTGCTTCATAGAAAATAGTAAATGCAGTTTTCATAATAAGTACGCCAACCAATATAGCGGTAATTGAATCAAGAATAGGGAGTCCGAAAATTGCAGTTAGTATCCCGATAGTTGCGCCAATACTTACGAGAGCATCTGATCGATTATCATAAGCAACTGCTTTGACGGCTGTACTGTTAATGCGGTTCGCTAACTTCAAATTGTAACGGTACACCATATACATAACGACGGCACTGCCACCTGCAACAACTGCGGTCCAAATAGAAGGAGTTTCATAAACTGGGTGAAGTAAATTCTTACCGGCATTAATAAGCACTTGTAAGCCTATGGTAGCCATTATAAAAGATGCTACAAGAGAGGCAACAGTTTCTGCACGAAGATGTCCATAATGATGATTATGATCAGGGGGCTTTTGAGAAATACGTAGACCAATCAGCACGGCGAAAGAGGCGATGATATCCGTCATATTATTAAGACCATCTGCTTTTAATGCTTCCGAGTTTCCAATATATCCAATCGTCAGCTTTAATGCACTTAGTATGATATATGTTCCTATACTTAACCATGCGCCTTTTTCGCCTTCGCGCAAATTTGTATATAGCTCCATTTTGTTTCCCCCCTGCAAAACTTTCAGACATAAGAAAACGACCCTCTTTGGGAGAGTCGTTTAGCTCTAAGATTCCACTGATTGATCTATGCGAAAATCAGCAACTTCTTCTTCAGTTAACTTCATGACCTCTAAATATAGTATGTGATGACCTTCCATATCTTTAATCGTAAATTCGTACCCTTGTTCAATTATTTTTTCACCTTTAATGGCTTCGAAATGTTTTGTTAAGAACCAACCACCAATTGTATCGATATCTTCTTCATCAATATCTATGCCTAAAAGATCATTCACATTTTGAATTAATATTTTTGCATCAAGAATATAATGATTATCACCCAACTTTTGAACGTCTGGCAGTTCATCATTATCAAACTCGTCTCGAATATCACCGACAATTTCTTCAAGAATATCTTCAATAGTAACCAGTCCAGACGTACCACCGTACTCATCCATTAGAACCACCATATGAATACGTTCACGCTGAATTTTTAGTAACAACTCACCAATAGGTATTGTTTCAATAACACGAATAATGGGTTGCACATAGTCAATTACAGGTCGATTGATATTGTTTGCATCTTTAATATAAGCAGTTAGTAGATTTTTCATGTTTACTAGTCCAATTACATGGTCTTTATTACCATCAGTAACAGGATAGCGTGTATATTGCTCGACATTTATTTGATCAAACACTTCACGAAGAGTTGTATGTTTATCAATGGTGCTCATCTCTGTTCTAGGAGCCATAATCTCCTTAGCAATCCGATCGTCGAATTCAAAAATTTTATTTACAAACTTATATTCTGATTGGTTAATTTCACCGCTCTTCAAGCTATCTGATAAAATCATGCGAAGTTCTTCTTCTGTATGAGCAAGTTCAGATTCGGATGCTGGCTGTAATCCAAATAAGCCTGTAAGACCACGAGCAGAACCATTTAAGAATTTAATGACTGGATACATGATGCGGTAGAACCAAATTAATGGTGTTGCAGTAGCTAAAGCAACTTCCTCCGCTTTTTGAATAGCTAACGTTTTCGGTGCCAATTCACCGACAACTACGTGCAAGAATGTAACGAATGAGAACGCAATTCCGTAAGAAAAGATGTTCGACATGCTTTCGCTAAGCTCGAAACGTTCAAAAAGTGGATGTAATATAAGCTCAACTGTAGGTTCTCCGAGTAAACCAAGACCAAGAGCGGTCATTGTGATACCTAACTGACACGCTGATAAATATTCATCTAAATTTGAAACGACTCGTCTTGCATTTACCGCACGTTTATTTCCTTCCGCAATTAATTGATCAATGCGGGTTGCTCTCACTTTTACAATAGCAAACTCACTTGCAACGAAGAATGCCGTTAAAGCGATTAAGACAGCAAATGCTGTCAATCGTATGGCTATGTCCAAAGAATTCCTTTGTTCCAAACCCGAATGAGGGGGAGAACAAAGTGTACACCTCCTGTTTTCTGAAAAATAGTTAATACCTATAATAATAAAATACTTACGTATAAAAAACAAATATTACTTTCTAATGAAGTTTATACTGTTAACGAGTTTCTTCCTCTTGTATTATATAAGAGTAAACTTATATGTTAGGAAGTGATGAAATATGTCAACAAAAAAATCAGGTCGTTATATTGAAATCTTAGCAGCATCTACAAAACTTGGTTTAACGTCATTTGGAGGACCTGCAGCACATATCGGATTTTTTAGAGACGAATATGTTAAAAAGAGAAAATGGCTAGACGATAAACTGTATGCTGATTTGGTAGCCTTATGCCAATTCCTACCAGGTCCGGCGAGTTCACAAGTAGGGATATCAATTGGTATGCTCCGTGGGGGATTACTAGGCGGTATATTGTCGTGGATTGGTTTTACCCTTCCATCTGTTTTAATATTAATGGCATTGGGGTGGGTTATTACCCAGACAGGTTCATTTGAAAGCGGATGGATTCAAGGTCTAAAAATTGTGGCAGTTGCAGTTGTAGCACATGCTCTAATGGGTATGGGGAAATCATTAACACCTGATAGGACCAGAATCACGGTAGCAATGATTGCTGCTGCCGCGACATTGTTAATTCCAACAGCATGGGGACAAATTTCGATTATTGTCCTGGCAGGAATTTTTGGTGTTATGTATTACAAAAATGAAAAAGCACCAGAAGTTGTTGAAATGCCATTGTCGTTTGGAAAGAAAACCGGCATAATCGCTTGGATTCTATTCTTTGCTTTACTTATTTTATTACCAGTATTTAGACCGTTTGTTCAAGCTACTTGGTATGCGATTTTTGATATCTTTTACCGAGTAGGTTCCATAGTATTTGGTGGAGGACACGTCGTACTGCCTATGTTAGAAAGGGAAGTAGTGCCAGCTGGTTGGATGTCTGCAGATACATTTATTGCAGGTTACGGCGCCGCACAAGCTGTTCCTGGCCCATTATTTACATTGGCAGGATACCTTGGTCAAATTATGGGGAGCTTTTCAGGAGCTGCTATTGCCGTAATTGCCATGTTTTTACCGTCATTCTTACTTGTAGTTGGAACTTTGCCATTTTGGGCAATGATTCGAACTAAGCCAAGAATACAAGCTGCTTTAAAGGGAGTTAATGCAGCGGTAGTAGGAATTTTACTAGCAGCTCTTTATGACCCTGTCTTTACAAGTGCAGTGCATGACCCGATAGATTTTGTCATTGTGTTAATTTCCTTTACTCTGTTAGTATTCTATAAACTTTCACCTTGGGTTGTTGTAATTATCACTGCCATTTTAGGTGCACTAAGCTTTGCTATTTTTGGCTAAGAAGGAGGTAAGACTTTGGATACGACGGTAATTTTTGCAAAAGAAATGGATAAGCAAGACAACATGCGTACATTTAAAGAAGAGTTTTACTTGCCAGAAAATCAATTATATATGGACGGGAACTCCTTAGGTCTTATGTCGAAACGATCAGAGGCAACCCTTGAAAACCTACTATCAAGTTGGCGTGAAAAGGGTATTGATGGATGGACTGAGGGGAAGGACCCTTGGTTTACTTATTCAGAAAAGTTAAGTGAACGAGTGGCAACCGTCGTTGGAGCTAATAGTAATGAAGTTATGGTAACTGGATCTATTACTGTTAATATTCACCAAATGCTCTCTACTTTGTTTCATCCAACTGCTGAAAGATCAGTCATTGTCGTTGACGAACTAAATTTCCCTTCGGACATTTATGCTGTAGAAAGTCATTTAAAACTACGTGGACTAGATCCTGCAGTTTCAATGCGAAAAGTAAAAAGTGATGATGGCTATACATTGACGCTTGCAGCGATTGAAGAAATGCTGACTGAGGACGTAGCCATTTTAATGTTGCCATCTGTGTTGTATCGAAGTGGGCAATTATTAGATATAGAGAAAATTACCGAAATGGCACATTCAAAAGGGATTTTAGTCGGATTTGATTTAGCTCATTCAATTGGTGCAGTTCCTCACCAACTACATAACCAAAAAGTAGATTTCGCTATTTGGTGTCATTATAAATATATGAATAGTGGCCCAGGAGGATCAGGTGGACTTTATATTCATGAACGTCATCACGATGAGTTGCCAGGTCTAGCTGGTTGGTTTGGTTCAGACAAAACGAAGCAATTTGATATGTCACATGATTTTTCAAAAGCAAGTGGAGCAGGTGCTTATCAAATCGGTACACCAAACTTGTTTAGTGTAGCTCCACTAACTGGAAGTGTGGAATTATTTGAAGAAGCGGGTATGGGAAATATTCGAGCTAAATCGCTTGCGTTGACGCAGTATTTACGTGACTTAATTCAAGCAGAAGTGGGAACGTTTAGTTTTGTCGATGTCACCCCTGTTGTTGATGAAGCGCGAGGCGGTCATATTGCGTTAGCCCATCCAGAAGCAGCTCGTATTTGTAAAGCGTTGAAACAAGTTAATGTAGTTCCTGATTTCCGTTCACCGGATATCATTCGATTAGCACCTATTAGTTTTTATTCTAGTTTTGAAGACGTCTGGGAAATGGTTCAACGATTAAAACTTATTATGGTAGAAGAAACGTATAAAACATTCTCCAATGAACGAAACGTGGTGGCGTAATTGAAAATACATGACATATCTATGATGTTGAACAGTGATGTAGCCGAGTGGCCAGGTGATACGCCATTCCAGTTTCAATTAAACTGGACAAAGCAACAAAGTGGTTCAGTGAATGTAGGACAAATAATGACAAGTACACATATTGGTACTCATATCGATGCCCCATTTCATTTTGATGAGCAAGGAAAGAAAGTGCATGAACTACCTTTAGAAAACTATATTGTCGATGCGATTGTCATTGATGTAAGTGAGCAAGATGTGATTTCTAGAGAATCACTACAAGAAGTCCGAACAGGTAAGGCAAAAGCCGTTCTTTTCCGCACAAGTGCCTGGAATAAAAGAGCTGTTTTCCCTGACAGAATTCCAGTCTTTGAAGTTGGAGTGGTAGGGTGGATGGTTGAAAATGGCATTGTTTTATTTGGAGTAGATTTGCCGTCAGTAGATGCGATTACAAGCAAAAATCTACCCATGCATCATGCTTTAGGAACGGCAGGTCGCTATATTTTAGAAGGACTCGTGTTAGACGAAATAAAGGAAGGTACATATCAATTAATTGCACTTCCTTTAAAAATAGAGGGAGCGGACGGAAGCCCTGTGCGTGCAGTGTTGGTTGAACAAGTACATTTCTAGAGAACACTCGAGTTTACTTCCAGACTAAAAGAAACGACTAATAAATGAGCATAGTAAAATCTCTCCAAAAAAATAAAGGATGGACTCACTTGAATCACGAGTTCATCCTTTATTTTTCACTTCTTTGTAAGCTAGCAAGGCACGTTCTCGTCCTGCTTTGTGAATGACTACTGGGTAGGGGTAAGTTTCACCTAATAAAACTCCAGCTTCTTCAAGGGCATCCTCAGATGCTTGATCAGGTTCCATAATGTCTTTATTTGATAGTAAACGAAGCTCTGGAACCCATTTTCTAATATAAAGTGCTTCACCATCAAATTTTTTGCTTTGCAAATACGGATTAAAGATTCGGAAATAAGGTGCTGCATCCGCTCCACATCCTGAGGCCCATTGCCAACCGAAAGTGTTATTGGCAATATCGGAGTCAATTAGTGTATCTGAAAACCAAGACATGCCTTTTGTGAAGTCTACCAATAAATGTTTCGTTAAATAACTAGCTACATTCATACGCACACGGTTATGCATATAGCCAGTCGACCATAGTTCGCGCATGCCTGCATCTATTAATGGAATACCAGTTTGTCCAACACACCATTTTTGATAATGAACTTCATTATTCAACCAAGGGAACTTCGAAAAATTCTCATTAAGTGGCTTACTCGTTGTGTGAGGATAGTGTACAATCGTTTGATATGCAAATTCGCGCCACACTAATTGGCGAATAAACGCTTCACTTACATTGGGTTGCATTTTTAAAGCGTAATGATAAACACTGCGAACTGATAATGCGCCGATAGCTAAATAAGGTGAAATACGGGAAGTTCCTGAAATTGCAGGAAAATCGCGCTTTGTTTTATATGCAGCTAAGTCTTCGTCTATAAATGTTTTGACGAGATCAATTGCAGCTTCTTCTCCCGCTGGCCATGCTTCATCAATACCATCTGTCCACTTTATTGAAGGGACGAGCTGCAACGTATTAATATCTGCAGATATACATTTCACATTTGAATTAACGTTCGCAAATTTCACTTCTCTTATACGAGGTACGACTTGAGGAATATTTTTAGTTCGAAAGTGGTTATAGAAAGGAGTGAAAACTTTATAGGGCTCACCATTTTCCTTCACTGAATCCCAAGGGGGAAGAAGCATGGTGCCTTCAAATGTTTTAACAGCTAGACCGTCATCAAACCATTGTTTTGACAATTCTTCATCTCTTACCCGCTGGTGTGGATGATACGAACGGTTGAAATACACTGCATCAATTGCACTATCTTCCTTTAGCGCTTTTACTGTTTCAGCTAACGGAGTACTTGAAACATAAAGTTCACCACCAATATCGCGAATAGAAGCTTGAAAGGATTCCAAATTGCGATGTGTCCAGTACTTAAATGCTGCACCTAAATCAGCTTCTAAAATATAAATAGGTAAGACTTCACCATCAAGCTTTGCTTGAGAAAGAGCAGGATGGTCATGTAGTCGTAAATCATTTCGTAATAGCACTGCAATTTTCATATTCACGACTCCTTATGTGGTCTAACTCCATTTTCGATAATATCATTTAGTTTATCTGCCCAGCCTTCAATGTTTTCATCATTCGCAGGTCTAGACAATATTGAATGAAAAAAGAATGAGGCAACCAATGCATTAGGTAAGTCATCACGAACTTCTCCTAGTTCTTTTGCTTTTTTTACTTGATTAGACAACATAAAAAACATTTTCCCATGAAGTCCGTCCATTTGTTTTAAACGATTACGAGCGATCTCAGACTCCGATTGATCGAGCTGGGAACGCATGCTGATCATATAGTGAACTTGATCATATCTCATAAACAATTTCAGCCATTCTTTCATCGTATCAAGTCCAGTGGTTTCAGACTTGATTTTTTCCATTTCAGCCATTACTTTTTTGACTAAAATAAACATATAATCAGTGATTAGATCATCTTTATGGCTGTAATATTCATAGATTGTGCTGCGCGCAATATCTAAATTAGCGGACAATGCTTTAAAAGAAAAGCCCTCATACCCACGTTCGAGCAGTAACTTTTCGGTTTCTTTTAGCATTTCTGCTTCGTCCATTTTCTTTTGACGCGCCATTTCTACTCACACCTAACTTCTCTACTTCTTCTTCTTCCTAGTATACGTGAAAAAAACGTAAAATCGAAATAAAAATGCGCTCCTATTGAGATAGGAGCGCAACTAGGTGTTTATTTTACAACGATAACGGTACAAGGTGATTCTTTTACTATTTTTTCACTAACAGAACCGACGAAAAACTTTTGGAAGCCAGACTTCCCACTATTTCCAACGACAATGGCATCTACTTTTTCTTTTTCAGCCAGAGCGGATAATGCTGTCGCTGGGTGTCCATCAATAACGACGATTTGTGCTTCAACATGATGTCTATTTAATTCCAGCTGTATAGATTCAGTCATTTTATTAGCATAATCTCTTGCGAAATGATGCGGTGAATCTGGATCAAGTTGACCTGTAGTACCCTGATTATTTATATCTGTTAAAATTGGAGCCATACCTAAAGCCTCGCTTGAATAAGATGTATCTCCATTTTCATCATAGTCGTTTACATAAGCTATTATTAGTTCGCTATTTGGTCGGTTACGCAACACGTCAACAGCGCGGCTCAGTGCTACATTACTACCCTCGGACCCATCATAACCAACAATCATTTTGTTAAACATAAATAAAAACTCCTCTCTTATCCGAACATAGGGAATACATAATTAATAAGAAACCATAAAACAGCAAAGAATATAATTAAGTATGTAGCATATTTAATAAAGGTCGCTCCAACCAAACCGCTATCTGTTTTTTCTTCTCGTCTAACTTCAACATTCTTTTTTTCTTCCATGTGAATCGCTCCTTCATTCCAGAATGATTATGTCACCTTATAAATACCCTTCCTGAAATCGTATAAACACAAGCGATAAAATAATTATTTTTTCGAAATCTATTGACAATACAAAAAAATCCATGATAATCTAAGTAAGTAAAAAACTGTAGGAAGAGGAGGTACGTATAATGACTTTTACAATTGAAATTGTATTAAATTACATAGTTCCTCCGTACCTTCCAGTTAATTCTCTTTGATTTAACAATAAACAAGGAACAGGTATGGATACCAGTTCCTACTTTCATGTGTACACGCATCTGTAAACAGGGCGTGTGCTTTTTTGTGTTTATTTATTACCATATTTTGGTGTTATCAGCCATGTGCTGTCACATAAATATAAAATGAAATGGAGTGCTGACGATGAACTATCAACAACAGAAACAAATAATGATAAAGGAATCTCTAGAAAGCGGCTAGTGAGAGCCAAATCTTAAACGAAGGAAGAAGGAAACTATATGTTTACAGTTTTATTTAAATTAAGATGGTTTTTTGCGGAAAACTGGAAGCGATACACAATTGCTATATCGTTACTTCTGGTTACAAACGTTCTCGAAATTGTTCCCCCCTGGTTACTTGGAGAATCGATTGATGCCATTTATCAACAAACATTAACGATGAAGTTACTCATGACATTTATACTAGGGTTAATAGTTGTTACCATTGTTACTTATTTTAGTAACTTTATTTGGATATACCAATTATTTGGTGGAGCATATGTCATTGAAAAGCAACTGCGTAGCCGTTTAATGAAACATTTCTTACGCATGACACCTTCTTTTTATGAGGAAAATCGAACGGGTGACTTGATGGCACGTGCGACAAATGATCTAAAAGCAGTTTCTACAACAGCGGGATTTGGTATTTTAACATTAATAGACTCATCCCTTTATATGCTTACAATTATAGTAGCAATGGGAGTTCTCGTTAGTTGGAAATTAACATTTTTTGCTCTTTTACCATTACCTATTCTAGCAATCATTATGCAAATTCTTGGCAAGCGCATTCACGAGAAGTACATGAAAGCACAAGATGCCTTTGGTGACATGAATGATAGTGTACTAGAAGCTGTTGCAGGAGTTCGTGTTATTCGAGCATATGTACAAGAACGACAATCTGAGAAGCAATTCGATGATATGACGGAAGATGTATATTCTAAAAACATGGAAGTTGAAAAAATCGATGCATTGTTTAACCCGATTACAAAAATACTAACAGGTGTTAGTTACATAATCGGTCTAGGGTATGGTGCACTCTTAGTTTCAAATGGGGAAATGTCCCTTGGTGACTTAGTCTCATTTAACATCTATCTCGGTATGATTATTTGGCCTATGTTTGCGATTGGTGAACTAGTCAATATTATGCAACGTGGCAATGCATCTCTCGATCGTGTACAAGAAACCCTTGATCATGGAGAAGACGTAAAAGATCCGGGACTTCCAGTATCTTTAGAACGTCCAGGTCGTATAGGATTCTCGGGAGTAGAATTCCAATATCCAAAATCTACAACAATCAATTTATCAAATATAAATGTTCATATTGAACAGGGTCATACACTTGGGGTTGTAGGAAAAACGGGTAGTGGAAAGACGACCTTTATTAAACAATTACTACGTGAATATCCGGTAGGAAGTGGATCTTTATCACTTGGAGGAGTGGCGATTGAAGAACAAACGAAAAATCAGATTCGAAATTGGATTGGCTATGTACCACAAGACCATGTGCTATTCTCACGAACAGTCAGAGAAAATATTTTGTTTGGTTTTCCGGAAGGAACTGACGAAGATATTGAAACTGCTATTCGATTATCCCATTTTCAAAAAGATTTAGAAATGTTGCCCCAAGGATTGAATACCCTTGTTGGTGAAAAAGGAGTTGCTTTATCTGGTGGACAAAAGCAACGTATTTCCATTGCACGTGCTCTCATTAAAAATCCGGAGATTTTAATATTAGATGATTCGTTGTCTGCAGTCGATGCTAAAACTGAAGCACATATTATTGAAAATATTCAGCAAGAACGAATAGGAAAAACAACCATTATAACAACCCATCGCTTATCTGCCATTCAACACGCAGATTGGATTATTGTGTTAGATGATGGGGGCATGATTGAAGAAGGAACTCATGAAGATTTGCTTGCGAATAAGGGCTGGTATAAAGAACAGTTTGACCGCCAGCAAATTGAGGAGGTGTCATCATGAGTACAGGCAAAAGATTATGGGTGTACGCCCTTCATTATAAAAAACTTTTAATCATCGGAATAGCCCTTATGACTGTTGCAGTGGCTGCAGATTTAGCGGGTCCGTTAATTGCAAAAAAAATTATTGACGAACATATTGTCGGAGTAGTAGATGGTGCTCCACTTGATTTTGAAACAATAGCGATTTTACTTGGAGTATTCTTTGCCTTAGCGATTGTATCGGCTGTCTTTCGTTATGGTGAATATTTATTATTACAAAAAGCTGCGAATCGTGTTATTCAAAAAATGCGTAATGATGTCTATAAGCATATTCAAACTTTACCTATTCGTTACTTTGACAACTTGCCTGCAGGCAAAGTTGTTGCACGCATTACGAATGACACAGAAGCAATTCGAGAATTATATGTGACTGTGTTATCTCAATTTGCCTCAAGTGCTATGTACATTACAGGCATTTATGTGGCGTTGTTCTTCCTTAATTGGAAAATGGCCGCGATTACCTTGTTCGTGTTGCCGCTTTTGTATATTTGGATGATCTTGTATCGAAAATATGCAGCGAAGTATAATCACATTGTTCGAGAAAAAGTAAGTGATATGAATGCAATGATTAATGAATCTATTCAAGGGATGACAATTATTCAAGCGTTTCGTCGTGAAGAACAAATGCATGAAGAATTCGATGTGGTAAATCGTGAACATTATAAATATCAAAATAAATTGTTGTATTTAGATGCTGGCACATCTCACAACTTAGTAAGTGTTATTCGATCGATGACATTTGTATTTTTCATTTGGTATTTCGGTGGTGCTTCATTAACTGCTACAAGCGTAATTTCTGTAGGTGTGTTGTATGCGTTTGTTGATTACATCACTAGGTTATTTAATCCTGTAACGGGAGTCGTAAATCAGTTGGCTAAACTCGAGCAAGCATTAGTCGCAGCTGAACGCGTATTTCGATTACTAGACAGATCAGGCGAGGTTGTAAGTGATAAAAAAATTGAGCGTTATATGGGAGATGTACGATTTGACGATGTATGGTTTGCTTATAAAGAGCAAGAATATGTATTAAAAAGTATTTCTTTTGAAGCGAAAAAAGGCGAGACTGTTGCACTAGTTGGTCATACGGGGTCGGGGAAGAGTTCAATTATGAATTTATTGTTCCGCTTCTATGATGTGTCAAAAGGTACCATTTCAATTGACGGAATAAACATTCAAGACTTACCCCGTCAAACCGTGCGTGATCATATGGGAATAGTATTACAAGATCCATATTTATTTACAGGGACCATTGAATCCAATGTTAGTCTAGGCGATCCCAGGATTTCTCGTAAAAAAGTGCAAGCTTCCTTAGATGCTGTTGGAGGAGATCGCGTTCTGAAGCATTTACCAAAAGGCATTAATGAACCTGTGATTGAAAAAGGGAGTACACTTTCTTCTGGACAGCGTCAATTAATTTCATTTGCACGAGCACTTGCATTTGATCCAGCGATTTTAATTTTAGATGAAGCAACATCAAATATTGACACGGAAACGGAAGAAATTATTCAACATGCTATGGCTGTGTTGAAAAAAGGTCGTACTACATTTATTATTGCACATCGACTTTCTACTATTAAAAGTGCAGACCGCATTTTAGTACTGGATAATGGTGAAATTGCGGAGCAAGGTACACATGAGGAGTTAGTATCTTTAGGCGGACGTTATGAACAAATGTACCGTTTACAATCTGGTGTAACTCTGGATTCAAAAGTAGAGTAAGGGTTACTCCCTTTTTGAAGAATTAAAATTTTAAAAAACGATCTAAGAAGCTTTTGTGCTTTTCAACATTATTTTCTTGATGCAAGTAATGTTGTGGATTTTTCTTGTTAATTCCGCTATCGTATAAGAAAGAAGATGTGCTAGTGAGGAGTGACGATCTTGAATTATGATAAAGATGTGATGAATCGATTGAAACGTCTTGAAGGACAAGTGAGAGGCGTCATCAAGATGATGGAAGAAGACAAAGATTGCCGTGATGTTGTAACTCAACTTTCTGCCGTTCGTTCTGCAACAGACCGTACAATTGGGTTAATTGTCGCGAAAAATTTAGAACGTTGTATTGTTGCAGCTAATGAAGAAGGTACTTCTGCTGAAGAAGCTATTCAAGAAGCAGTTAGTATGTTGGTGAAAAGTAGGTAAAAAAGAAAAGCTAGAAACGCAAATTATTTTGCGTTTCTAGCTTTTTGATTTAAGAATAGTTAAAAGCATTATATATGAGAAAAATGATTTGTATCTTTTTTATGAATTCCCATAATTTTTAATCGTAAACGTGAAATAACATTAATTCGTGAATCATTTTCTTTACAGTTTCTTCGTTAGGTGGCGTGGATCCGCCTGTCCAAGTGATTGATCCATCCGGAAAGTATTCACCGCTATAGCGAGAATGTTGGTAAAAAAAAGAAAATGTCCAGCCTGGTAATTGCTTATTTTCAAACATCGGTTTGAAGCTAAAATGTTGAAGCATGAAAATATCCCCTTTCATAGGTGAAGTCACACTCGCATACGCTAGAAAAAAGGCGAAAAGGAGTGGCCTGTTGTTTAATGAACAGCTAAAAAAAGCTATTGAAGAAGAGTATCGAGCTTTTTATTTCTATAAATACATGCTAAAGCTCACAGACGATCCCTATTGGCAATCGTTTATCAAGCATGCAATGGAAGATGAAAAAAGTCATTATGAAATGTTTCAACAACTCCATTATATGCTGACTGGGCAATTTGTACAAAATCCCGATAAACCTAAACCAGCGACCAACTTAAAGCAAGCTGCGAAAGATTCGCTTGTAGATGAGCTAGAAGCAACCGAATTTTATAAAGAAATGCTACTCACTATCCCTATACCCGAAGCATACAATCCCTTGTTTATTGCCATGCATGATGAGATGGAACATGCAATTAGATTTTCAACGATCTATAACGCGTTATAAATGAGAGGTTCACATTTTTAACATACTACCTTTGCTGTTATAATTGAAGGTAGCTTGATAGAAAAAGGTGAACAAATTGAATTTTATATGGATATTACTATTCATGGCATTTATTGGTGCCTTGATCGGGGGATATACGAATCACCTCGCGATTAAAATGCTGTTTCGTCCTCATGAAGCGAAATATATAGGTAAATGGCGTGTGCCCTTTACGCCTGGACTGATTCCAAAGCGTAGGGATGAGCTAGCTAAACAACTTGGTCGAACGGTCGTTGAACATTTATTAACACCTGAAACGTTTAAACGACGATTCTTCTCTAATGACATGCGGAAAAAAGCTGAGTTATGGATTCAGTCACAACTTTCCAAACACGTGTTTGAATCACATATGACACTTCAACAATGGCTGTCAAAAGCTGGAATTGAACATGTGCCTTCTCGAGTGGAAGGGAAATTCGATTCAATACTTGATGAGCAAATGGCATTAATTGAATCCCGATTTGCCACAAAAACAGTGAAAGAAATAGCTCCTGAACAATGGCAGAAACAAGCTGAAGAGCGCATTCCTGAAATTGTTACTTACATGATTGAAAAAGGGGAAACGTATTTCGACTCGGAAGAAGGACGTCAAACAGTGAAACGATTAATTGATGATTTCCTTTCTTCTAAAGGAACGTTTGGCAACATGATCCAAATGTTCATGGGTGAATCTTCTACCATCGTCGATCGTGTGCAACCAGAAATACAAAAATTCTTGCGTGCGCCAGGAACCTTTGAAATACTTTCGAATGTCATTCGAGGGGAATGGGAGAAGTTGAAAAGTCGTCCATTAAACGAATTGATTGGCGGGTTTGATTTACAACCAGTTTTAACGAAAGTGAAATCCTATGCGAAACAAGAGCTAGCGGTTGAAAAACGACTAGATAGTACGTTACAATTATATTGGCCTGAAGGTGCTAACTGGACTGCTATTAACTTAACGCCGAAAATGACAGAGTTTGCGTTTATTCAAGGCGAACTAAAGCTAGAAGAAATGATTCAGCGATTAAGGCTAGAAGAGATGGTACAAGAGCAAGTTGATTCATTCCCAGTTGAACGACTGGAAGATTTAGTTTTAGGTATATCAAGAAAAGAATTTAAAATGATTACAGTTCTTGGAGCTGTACTGGGTGCGCTAATTGGTTTAATTCAAGGCGGAATCGTCTACTTAATGAATATGATATAGGAGTGAATTACATGACAGTTAACATTTATGATGATATTAATCGATTAGACAACACATTTAGGAAAACTGCAGAGTATGCAGCTGTTCAAAAAGCAGTAGAAGAAGTAAAAGCGGACGAACAAGCACTAGCATTGTTTAAAAGCTTTCGTGAATTGCAAATGACCTTACAACAAAAACAAATGCAAGGCGAAGAAATTGCTGGTGACGAACTAGAATATGCACAAAAAACAGCCCAACTCGTCCAATCGAACGCAAAAATTGAAAATATGCTTCAAGCTGAAATGGCGCTTAGCGGTTTAATTGAAGAAGTAAACCGTGTGTTAATGAAGTCAGTGGAATCATTATATGAAGGAATATAAACCGGCCTTGTGCTGGTTTTTTCTTTTTGAAAATTAAGCTTTAAATTAGATTGATTTCATGAGAAAAATAAAATATCCATGTAAAAAAGGCTATTTAATCTGTTATATACATCTTTGTTCTATATAAGAAGGCTGGATATTACTTGGTTGAGGGAAGTATGAATTAATATGTACAATAGAAGTGGAGTTTTTTGTGGTTTTTGGACAAATAAAAACAGACTCTACAATGTAGAGTCTGTTGAAAGGTTATATTATGCTTTTTGAACGTTTGAAGCTTGAGCTCCACGAGCGCCTTGCTCAACGTCGAAAGTAACTTTTTGACCTTCGTCTAATGATTTGAAGCCTTCACTTTGGATTGCTGAGAAATGTACGAATACATCGTCCCCATTTTCACGTTCGATAAAACCAAAACCTTTTTCTGCATTAAACCATTTTACTGTACCTTGTTCCATATTTGTTGCCTCCTAGTGTGAAATTCACACAATGTAATACTATCCCTGCCCAAAGTGATCATTAAGACGTAAAGTTTTAACGTATACAAATCTTTTACACTGACAAAAATAATTCTTCTTCATCATAGCACCAAACTAAATGATAAGCAAGTGATTTGAATAACTTTAATAAATTTTATTCTGAAAAATAATAAAGCGAGTTTGCTGCTAAATTGTAAGAACACTTTCATCTCCACTGAGATTTACTTACTAGAGGGTTTTTTTGTTCAATTTGATTTTAACTTCTTATTTAATAAGTCTTTTATAGGATGAAATAAAATAAATACACTAATATAATGCCTATATCAGCTAGTGTATGGCTAATTATTGGTGCGACCATAGATCTGAACTTGATTCGGAAATAACCCCAAAGTAATCCGGCTAGAAATATAGGCATTGTGGCAACTAAACTAAAAGGCATTGCAAACATTGGAACTAGTGATAATAAATGATATAAAGAATAAAAGAATGATGTCACGAAAACAGTTTGAATGCCACTTAAAGAAATAAGCAATCGCTTGTGCATAAATTCACGCCAGTACCATTCTTCTAAAAAGGGATTGATTACAATTAAAACGAATATAAATATCCATATATGTGAACCACTGAAATGCCATTTTACAAGTAATTCATTTAATTGATTTAAATTAAATAAGTAGTCTTGTGAAAAGTACACATAACTAAAAATTGTAATTAAACAAATGACTCCACTGACTAGACCAAATAAAAAAGACTTTATTGTAAATCCATTTTTGACTGATTGAATAAAGTCTAGTCTGTCTTGAGTTTTTCGCAAGTAAGTTGCAAAAGGAATGGCAAATAGCCAGCTATAAAACAGTACAAATGTAATTGGAACTGACTCGAAATAAGTTAAACCAATAAAAATCATGAATGTAGGACCTAAAGCATAAAGTAAATTCTTCATTCTTCCTCCTGGAATCCATTATCGAACCTTAGTCAATTTTAGTATAGGAACTTTTTTGGGTGGATATACAATTTTAATAATTGTCATTAGAAGTATTTATTATAATATCTAAGCGAACTACTCAACTGAAATTTACTTTACTATATTTTTTAGGACACTAAGTAAGTGGAATGTAAAACAATAGAAGGTTTCTTTTCGGATTATAAATAAATTTAAAGGATTTACAAAATGAATCTCGAATACTATTTATATGAATGACTATTCACTCAGAGAGAGGTGCCACTATGACATACGAAACACTAACAATTGAAAAGAATGGCCGTTTAGCAACTTTGACGTTAAATCGACCACAAAGTATGAATGCAATGAATGCAATCATGATGAAAGAAATTGCTGAAGCTTTAGAATGGTTACATGAAGAGGAAAATGTGCAGGTGTTACTTATTAAAGGAGAAGGTCGTGCTTTTTCAGCAGGTGGCGATATAAAAGCAATGTTAGATCCAAATAGTCCAATGGATATTGATACGGTTATGGTAGATGTTACTCGATTAGCAAAAGCACTCTATACACTTCCAATGATTACAATTGCTTCAGTTCATGGAGCTGCAGCAGGATTAGGTTTTAGCTTAGTGCTTGGCTGTGATGTTGTGATTGCAGAAGAAAACAGTAAACTTGCCATGAACTTCATTGGAATCGGTTTAGTCCCAGACGGAGCGGGACATTTTTTCTTGAAAGAGCGTATTGGAATACCTAAAGCTAAACAACTGATTTGGTCAGGTAAAGTGTTAAACGGCCACGATGCACTAGCATTAGGATTAATTGATGAAGTGACAGCTGAAGGAAGAGCTTTCGAGCGAGCTGAAGAGACAGCTGCAAAGTTCTTAGCATCTCCAGTAAAGGCTATGATTGCTTCAAAGAACATTTTACATACTCATAATGTTCATGAATTGGAAAGTATCTTGGCTCTTGAAAGTTCATCACAATCCGCAATGCGCAGGTCAGAGGATCACTTAGAAGGAATTCAGGCATTCGTAGAAAAACGAAAACCGCACTATAAAGGCGAATAAGGAAAAAATCTGCTAAAGCGAATGCGCTTTAGCAGATTTTTTTAAACATGAAATAAAATGAGTTTTCCAGAAGTGTTCACTAAACGATGAGTCGTATTTAAAAATTCTTTTTCCTCAATCTTATCTTGTCCTTTAGATTTTGCTTCTTCCTCTGAAGCAAATTCCCAAGTTTCTTCTACAATTAATTTCCCTGTCTTTTCGAATGCGGTGAATTTATAAGGCTTCATAAATATCCAACCTTTCTTAAGTGAATGTTAATTCATTATACAAGTTATCTAGACAAAAAAATAGTTTGTAAAGTGTACTTGACAGATTTATTTTAAGTAAAGTAAGCTTTACTTAAAATAAACTTTACAAATAAGGAGAGAAGATAGATGAAGAACTTTGTGAAAGAAAAACGCGTGAAGTTCAATATGACGCAAGATTATCTGTCTGATCAACTAAATGTCTCAAGACAAACTATTATTTCATTGGAAAAAGGAAGGTATAATCCATCCATCAATTTGGCGTTTAAATTATCACACTTATTTAGCTGTACGATCGAAGACCTATTTGTTTACGAAGAGGATGAAGAATTAACGAATGATTGATTTTGTGTCATGGTATTTTATAAGTTATATTACCATTTAATTTATTTTTATTGAATGAATTACAATAAGAGATGTCTTTGATGAACTATACAATAAAACAAATTCGTTTGCATAGTGTATCTAGACGAGCTTATTTAACAGATTGTAAGGAGGTAAAACATGACATTGAAAATTGATCATGTTACAAAGAAATTTGGGGATTTTAGGGCAGTTAATGATCTATCCATGACAGTTGAACAGGGTAGTATGTATGGTTTTTTAGGTGCTAACGGTGCTGGGAAGACAACTATATTTCGCATGATTCTAGGATTATTGGATGCTACTGAAGGAGCTATTACGTGGAATGGAAAACCAATTACCTACGCAAGTAGTAAACACATTGGTTATTTACCTGAAGAACGAGGCTTGTATCCAAAAATGAAAGTGGCAGACCAGTTAGTGTATTTAGGACAGCTTCGTGGTATGAAGAAGAACGAAGCTAAATTCGCAGCGAGTAAATGGCTTGAACGTTTTGAAGTTCCTCACTATGCACACAAAAAAGTAGAGGAATTATCAAAAGGGAATCAGCAAAAAATTCAAGTAATTGCTTCTATAATTCACAAACCTTCGCTTATTATTTTAGATGAACCGTTTAGTGGTTTAGATCCAATAAACGTTGAAATGTTAAAACAAGCTATATTAGACATTCAAAAAGAGGGGGCAACAATCGTTTTCTCCAGTCACCGCATGGACCATGTAGAAGAATTGTGCGAGCAACTTTGCATTTTACATCACGGGGAATCGATTGTCAGCGGAACTCTCAGCGAAGTGAAGCGAGGATTTGGGCTTCAAAACGTGAGGTTGAAAGCTGATTTTGACTTGACTTATTTAGGACAAATGGAAGGTGTGAGTTCGTTTAAACCTTCAAAAGAAGGTGGCATATTCCAAATTTCAGAAGAACGTACAGCACATGAATTATTACGTGCGGCATTAGTGAAAGGGAACATTCGTTATTTTGCAATAGAAGAACCATCTTTACATGATATCTTCATCCAAAAGGTAGGGGAAAATAATGCGTGATTTCTGGACAATATTTAAACAATCTTTTTGGACAAAAGCAAAGACAAAGTCCTTTGTCATTACAACGTTAATTGTAGTGGCGGGTATTTTCTTAATGGCGAATCTTTCTAGCATCATTTCAAAAGTTCAAGATGTAGGAGTCTTTGGTGGAGGAGTAGATGATCATACAATATTAGTAGTCGATAAGAGTGGCAGTATAGTCACTCAACTTCAACGACAATTAGATATGTCGGATAGCGGTATTACATTAAAAGTTACAACGAATTCGAATGATGAGCTTGAGAAGCAAATTACAGACAAAGAAATTGCTAGCTTTTTAGTTTTAGTATTATCTGATAAAGATACCATTCAAGCATCATACATATCAGAAAATGCCAATACTTTTGAAATACCAATGTCGATTCGAGAAGCTCTGCAAAGCGTTCAAACAAATATTAAAGCAAATTCTTTAGAATTAACAGAAGAAGAAGTTACTCAATTATTTTCTCCAATTCAATTTGAACAAACGGCAGTAAGTGCTTCTTCGAAAACAGAAGAAGAATTAAGCGAAGCACGCGGATTGGTTTACGTCTTAATATTTGTCATCTACTTCGCTGTTTTCTACTATTCAAATATGATAGCGATGGAAGTCGCAACTGAAAAATCATCACGCGTAATGGAAATAATTATCTCAAGTGTGTCGCCAGTTAAACATATGTTTGCAAAAATTGCTGGTGTAGGAACTCTGGGATTGTTGCAAATTTCTTTATTCGGTTTGGTTGGATTTGCGGCATTACAAACAACTTCATCCGATTTATCATCTGGAGTTTTTTCATTTTTCGGTTTCGCAAATGTCAGTATAAGTACAATGATATATTCAATTGTGTTCTTCATACTCGGCTATTTCTTATACGCTACTCTAGCAGCGTTGCTAGGATCTCTTGTGAGTCGTACTGAAGATGTACAGCAAATATTGTTGCCTATGACATTTTTAATTATCATAGCATCTTTCGTGGCATTTTCAGGACTTGGGAATCCACAAGCAACTTATGTGCAAATTGCTTCATACTTCCCATTTTTCACACCCCTTGTGATGTTCTTACGAGTGGGTATGCTTGATTTACCTGTTTGGGAGCCGGTACTCGGAATCGGAATATTGTTAGTAACCATATTTATTTTAGGTTGGTTCGGTTCACGAGTTTATCGTGGAGGAGTGTTAATGTATGGTGCATCTCAATCATTAAAAGATATTAAGGCAGCTATTCAATTAGGAAAAAAATAATGAGCTAAAAGCTAAGAAAGAATAACCCTTACTTTACTTTATAGAGAAAAAGCTGTCGAAGATGAAATTTCGGCAGCTTTTTGAATTAATTAAGTGTTTGCCACACTGTACCGTTAAAAAAAGACAGTTCTAGTGTCGAGCGATAGCTCAGTTGAAATTATTGACTGTATCGTTGTAATTATGGAAGATGACGTTGTAAAAATAGACTTCTGCGTTGTAAAAAACTGATCCATTTTGTAATAGTGAAATTAAGGAAGTTAATTAGTCTCTTAATGTGAAATACAACAACATATTACGATAGACATTTACCGAAGAAAACAGGATATGCTATGTGACTTGTGTGAAATTTGAAATAGTAAAAATGATTTATTCCACCACTACCATTTGATAGTAATTTACCAATTCAAATGTTAAAATAAGAACAAACATTCGATTATTGAAGGAGGGTTCCCACATGACTGCTATTCGATTTTTTCACGTAGCTGACTTGCATCTTGATAGTCCATTCAAAGGTGTTACCTCAATGCCTGAGCATCAATTAAAAATGCTACGAAATAGTACATTTGAAGCTTTTCAAACTCTTATTCAAACGGCGGTTCTAGAAAAGCCGGATTTCGTTCTTATCGTCGGTGATATTTATGATGGAGAAGATCGAAGCTTGCGTGCGCAACATAAGTTCCAACATGGGATGGAAACGCTAAATAAACATCAAATTCCAGTGTTTCTTTGTCATGGGAATCATGATCATCTTGGTGGGAAATGGACACGCTTTCAACTTCCTTCAAATGTACATGTGTTTCAAAAGAAAACCGAAAAAGTCCATATTCGTATAAGACAACATGATGTATACATAAGTGGTTTTAGCTATATAGAACGACATGTGAAAGAGTCGATGATGCCTTCATATGAAGAAGCTGCACAAACCGATGCGCTACACATTGGCATGTTGCATGGAAGTTTGGCAGGGGACGCAACGCATGACGTGTATGCGCCTTTCACAAAAGCAGAACTCATTAGCAAAAATTACGATTACTGGGCGCTTGGGCATATCCATAAACGACAAGTCTTACATATGGAACCACCAATTGTTTATTCAGGAAATATTCAAAGTCGTCACCGTAATGAAAAAGGGCCAAAAGGGTATTATGATGTGACTCTTGAGAAGGGAGATGCACGGCTTACATTCATGCCTACTTCTGCAATTATTTATGATGTGGTTAATTGCTCATGTAAAGACATTGTGCACGCGAATGAGTGGTTTGAGGAAATTGAAAAAGCCATTGATCAATTTCGGAATAAATATGGAGCGGGCGTAATAGAACTCAATTTAACTGAAGTAGATGCTAATACGCTAGCGTTGCTTGAGGGTACTCCAATGGATGAATGGCTATCTATGATTCGAGAAACCCAAGAAATGAAAGAACCGAATGTTTGGATACAATCCATCTCAATTGAAACTTCAGAAACCATTGAATTAGAGTCGAGTGGACTAACGGAGAATGTGATATCAGTAATGGGTAAGTGGGACTCACAACAATGGAAAGAAATCGTTAGTGATGTGTATCAACATTCACGGTCGATTCGATTTATGGATAAATTAGCAGACGAAGACTATAAAACCATAGAAAAAGAAGTACGAGATTTTTTACAAAAAGAACTCTCAGTAAAGAAGTGAGGAAAAATCGATGCGCATTCAAAAACTAGTTATTTATGGATTTGGGCAGCACGAAGATATTACAATTGAACTAAAAGATAGAATCAATGTATTTTTCGGATGCAATGAAGCAGGCAAAACAACGATACAACAGTTCATGTTGTCTGTGCTTTTTGGGTTCCCGCTTCGAAACCAAGGCCAGCTTAGATATGAACCAAAAGGTGGAGGGCGTCACGGTGGACAAATTCATATAAGCCACCCCGAGTTCGGATATGTAGTGATTGAACGCGTTAAGGGGAAATCTGCTGGTGACGTAATAGTTTTCTTTGAAGATGGAACTAGAGGTGAAGAAGAAGCATTGAAAAAGGTGCTTTATCGATATGATCGTGCCTCCTTTGAGTCTATTTTCTCGTTTTCCATTCATCAATTACAAAACTTCGAAAAGATGACTGAAGAAGAGCTGAGCCGAACATTACTCGCTTCAGGTACAACCGGAGTAGATGCTATTACCAAGCTAGAACAACGTGCGACAAAAGAAATGAATGCCTTATTTAAAAAATCTGGAAAGAATCCTCTAATGAACGTGAAAATTGAAGAGCTTCGAACACTCGAGCAAACATTAAAAGAAGAAAGAGTAAAAATTAACCAATATGAACCTTCAATTTTACGCATGTCAGATATTGACCAACAACTGGACATGTTGAAAAATAAAGAACAACAACTTAAACTTCAAAATGAGCAACTTTCTAAATATCGTCAAGCAAAACCATTGTTAGAGCAACAACTTGAGCTCAATACAAAACTTGCCGCTATCAATCAACTTACATTTCCAACTGAAGGAATTCGACGATACGAAGCGATAAAAGATCGTTTACAAGAGCATCAAGTTCAAATAGAGCAACTTCAACAAAGTATTTTACAGCTACAACAACAATCTAATGAACCATTTGAATTTAAACGAATAACAGAAATGGAGGAATTATTGTCAAAAGAAACGGAGTGGCATAACTGGCAGCTTCGAAAGCAACAACTTACAAATGAACTTGAACAAACGAAACTAGAAATGGAACAGCATAGCCGATTACTAGGAATTAAAGACGAAGCTCATTTTAACCAAGTGAAAGATATGGATGTATCACTTCAAAAAGAAGAGCATTTCCAACAAGTAATGCAACAGTTACTACAAGCTGAAGAAGAGACACGTTTTGAAATTAAAAGCCGTGATCGAGCGCAAAGTGAAAGTGAAGAATTTGAGCGGAAATTAGTTCAACTCAAAACGTCAGCTCCATCTGAAGAGGAACAGCAACAATCTGAAAAACTGCATAATTTAATAAGACAACTTGCAGAACTAAAAGCACAGCAACAAGTTGAGACTGAACCTACAACTAAGAAGACAAATACACACGTCATTGTGAGTGTGCTGATTTTACTTGCCTCTATAATTGGCGCAATTTCTTTAGGGAATGGGGGAATCGCAGTTGGTGGTATTCTTTTGGCAGGAGTAATCTTTGTTTTATTGAAGAGCACGAATCAACCAAAGTCTGAAAAACAAACGAAAGATTATCATGCAGAAATAGTGTCTCTTCAAGGACAACTGTCAAAATCAGAACAGCTAGCTGGACAAGTAAGCTTATATAATGATCGACTTTTGCAACTTACTGAGCAACGTCAAGATAGACAACAATTATTATTGAAAATTGAACAAAATGTAATAGCCGTTATTCAAAAACGTGATGAAGCACAAGAAACCCTGAACCAATTTCTAAAGCTTCACGGATTTGATGGGCTGTTGCAATCACAATTGTTTCCAGAACTCTTCAAACGTATTCGACAAATTCAAGAACTACATCAATTAAATATACGCAAATCAACTGAACATCAAGCTGTTGTGGAGCAAATTCATACGCGACTTACTAAGTTGGAGAAAGCTACAAGTGAATCATTTTCTGAAAATCAGGCTTATAGTCGTTTGCGAAACATTTCCAATGCACTTAAAGAGTGCAAAAAAGAGCAAGAACATGATCAGGAACAAGTAAAAAAATGGGCATTTCAGTTAACTGAAAAACAAAGATTGTTTGAAGTGCAGTCAAATGATATTCAAATGCTATGGAGAGAAGCGCAAGTTGACACTGAACCTGCTTTCTACGAAGCGGACTCAGCATTTCGCCAAAAAGAATCCTTTCAACATAATTTAAAAACAATAAATATACAGTTAGATTCTATTGGGAAAATCACTTTACCAACAGAAGATGAAGATCAACAGGAATTCCAACTCGAACAAGTAGAAGAACACTCGAATCATATAGTAAAGACTCACAATGACTTGCTAGAAGAAAGAGCGTTATTAAAACAGCAAACTAGCTCGATGTTAAGTGATGAACACTATGGTAATACACTTCAACAGTTTGAACAAAAGAAAGCAGAGCTTGCTGAACTTGCATACAAATGGTCCGTTAATAAGGTGATTACTGAGGCAGTCAGACAAACGATGTATAATTTAAAAGAGAAACGTCTACCATTTGTTCTTGAAAAAGCACAACAATTCTTTACTCAGTTAACGAATGGTCGTTATGAATCACTTGTAGTAAATGAAGAAGGAATTTTTGAAGCCATTAATCCTCATGGCATGCGTTTTCGTATTGCTGAATTAAGTCAAGCAACTAAAGAACAAGCGTATATTTCTTTACGCTTTGCTTTGTCAGAATCACTTGTTGATTCTGTTCCACTTCCAATAATAATGGATGATCCTTTTGTCCATTTTGATAGTTTCCGAGTGAAACAAATGGTACAATTAATGACAGATTTAGAAAACAATCATCAATTCTTATACTTTACATGTCATGAAGATATGACATCAATTTGGCCTTATGCACACGTCATTGATGTCTCAGCTTTACAAAAAGAAAGGAGTGTGCCATTGATATGAAGGGTATTACACAATTAGCAGTAGGAGAAGCTGTAGACCATTTTCTACTAATTAAACAATCTACTAAGGCTTTTACAACTACGGGAAATAAATTTATGACACTGATACTACAAGATAAGAGTGGAGATATTGAAGCAAAACTTTGGGACACAACTGAAGAACATGAGACCTTGTACCATTCTGAGGCGATTGTCCGTGTAGGTGGAGAAATCCAACACTATCGTGGAAAAAACCAACTGCGAATTAAAAGTATCCGTGCTGCAAAAGACGATGAAGGCGTTTCGTTAACTGATCTTGTACCGTCAGCAGAAAAAGCTAAAGAAGTATTGTTCGAGGAATTGATGCAATTTTTCTTTGAAATGAAAAACCCCCACATTCAACGTATTACTCGGCATTTATTAAAGAAACATCAAGCTGCCATCATGACATACCCAGCAGCAACTAGAAATCATCATGATTATGTCTCAGGATTAATTGATCACGTTGTATCGATGTTGAAACTTGGAAAGTCATTGTGTGACTTATATCCATCGTTAAATAAAGATTTACTATATGCAGGTATCATTTTGCATGATGTAGGTAAAGTTACAGAGTTATCTGGACCAATCGCAACTTCTTATACAATTGAAGGGAATTTAATAGGCCATATCACCATCATGGTTAATGAAATTTCAAAAGCAGCAGAAGAATTGCAGATTAATGGAGAAGAGGTAATGCTTCTTCAACATATGGTGCTATCACATCACGGTAAAGAAGAGTGGGGTAGTCCAAAAAAACCGATGCTACGTGAAGCCGAAATGCTTCACTATATCGATAATATTGATGCGAAGATGAACATGCTAGACCGGGCATTAAATAAAACGAACCCTGGTGAATTTTCTGAGCGTTTATTCCCGCTCGATAATCGCTCTTTCTACAAACCTACATTCGAGTAAGGAAGGTAGGGCAGGTCAAGCTAGATCCATTACACAAAGAAGTTTTTAACCATCATAAAAGGCGCTCCCCATTTGCGGAAGCGCCTTTTTATGTATCTCTTATTCAGCGGCAGCTGGTTCAGCTGGCTCAGGGTTTAAAATTTGATCAATTGCATCTTTTAAGTCTTCGTCTTTAATTTTGATGTCAGCATCGTTCATTAACTTCGAAACTTTAGGCAATAAAGTAGTTGTATCTGCTTTTTTCAATTTAAGAGTATTGATAATTTCATCTTTATTTTCATCTAATGTACCAATGTCTGTTTCTCTTTTTTTAGTAACTTCAATTATGTGAAAACCGAAATCTGATTGAACTGGCTCACTAATTGTATTAAGTTCTAAAGCGAAAGCTGCTTCAGAAAATTCTGGTACCATTTTGTCTGAAGTAAACCAGCCAAGTTCGCCACCTGATTCTTGTGCCGCTTCTTCTGTTGAGTATTCTTTCGCAACTTCCGCAAAGTCAGCTCCGGAATCAAGTTTAGCTTTTACTTCTTTAGCAGTTTCTTCATCAGCTACTAATACATGACGAGCATTTAATTCAGTTTTCATGGTATCGTATTGAGCCTTAACTTCTTCGTCTGATACTTTAACGCCTTCAGTCAACGCTTTTTCTTGCAATAAATTTAGACGAATGTATTTTTTGTAGCTTTCTTCTGTTTGCCCCTGTTCAACAAGGTACTGTTCAAAGGTTTCACCCATTTGTTCTTTTTCTTTTTTAAATTGAGCTTCTATTTCTTTGTCTGTAACTTCATATTCTGAAGCCAATACTTTTTCGATAATTAAGACTTGAAGTGCTTGCTTACCGACAGACTCTTTCATTTCTTCATAAAGTTCGTTTTTAGTAATATCTCCAGCTTTAGATGTTACAACTTTTGCATCATCTGATGCTCCGCCGTTACAAGCTGATAAAGCTAGAACTGATGCCGCTAAGGTAAATGTTAAAACTGATTTTTTCATGAGAGTCCACTCCTAATTGTCATCTTTATGCAGTAGTTACTATACCATAAACGATATAAAAACCAAAATGGTTCCTTAGTTTGCCTACAAAAGAATCAAAAAAGTGCATACGATAACAAAGAGGAGGGGGGTGTGCGAAGTGAGTGGTGGATATCCGCAACAATCCAACTTTGCGTTAATTGTTGTATTATTTATTTTATTGATTATCGTAGGGGCAGCGTTCTTGTACTAAAAAAGAAAAGCGAAGCAGGCGCATTATAGACCGACAACGGTACTGGAAAGGCCTAATAAGTTAAAGAAGGTTAAATACGCGACATTGTGCTCCTGCGGTTACTCGTCGCAAAATGCGGTGCTAATCAATCTTGTCGCAATGCCTTCATGAACCATATCTTATGGATTCAAGCTTAGTGACGGTCTAGTCTGTGAAGCTAAAAAAAGACTTTAAATAAAGGGATTTCTTAAATGGGTAAACCTTTTATAAGAAGTAAAGAAAAAGTCCATTTGCCTGGTTTCAGGCGAATGGACTTTTTTATGCGGTTAAAGTAATTTTCACATAAAAGGAAATGAGTAAAATCGTAATCAAAACATTAATGGTTCGGAAAATCTTATTATGTTTTTCTTCAGGAATTTCCCGTACCATACATAACGCGTAAGTCATTCGATTAATCTGAAATAAGTACACAACTGAGAATAGCACTATTACCGTAATAATCATGTCTATTCCTCCCCTCTGCCCAATCCTCACAATCATAACAAATTAGCGAGAAAAAGAACAGTAATCAGACTAAATAGCAGCAGGAGGGACTAAAATTTCATATCCTGTGTCTGTTTCTTCAATAAACGCTTTTTTAGGTGAGCGGGCTAGATTTTTAATATATAATAAATCAATTAGACATAGACCACTATGAAACGCGAGTAAAATTGTAAAGTAGTGACCAAATGCTGGTAACATGAACGCGCCAGCTACAAGAATACTGTTAATAATAAAAAATGGAGCAAGTAAAGCGAATAAGAAAAGAGCTTTAGGTACAGGCTCTTTTATGCGTATGGATAAAATTGGTATAAAGCTAAATTGTTTTTTTACTGAGAACTGAATGTTATTGCTATAACGAATTAACGGTATACAATGAAGTGCTTTATGAATTGGATAGATCAAAACAAAGCTGAGTATAAAAATGGGAAATCGTTCGTCAGAAAGTCGACTATCATTTAAAATTCCAATCATCACATAAAAGAGTGAAAAAACAGCAATGACGAGTATTGTCGATAACATGAAAATACGGTCAAATCCGTATTGTTTTTTTACGTTTATAGTTTTCCAGCAGTGCACGGTATGCATCTCCTAATATAAAATAATATGGTGGCAGATACATACATTACGATGTTTTGTTGGAAAAAGCAAGTCTACAAATATTACATTTTTGGTAACGGTCTCAATCGTTGCTTTATTTTGCTTTATCTTTAACGGTTGGTTTGATGTTTCCGATTTTTTCATCAAAGATTTGATCAATATTTTTAAATGAGTGTTCGAAAATTTCCATAAAGTCATCTCCATAAATATTGCGAATGACAGCCATCACTTCCATGAACTCAGGAAATCTTCCGTATAAATCTTTAAGAGGAAGTGAACTTTCAATTACAGAGTGCTGGGAATCGTGGTAATGTTCGATCATATCAATTAGTAATTCTTCACCTTTTTCAGTAAGTTCAATATATGTATTCCTTTTGTCATCTTCTCGTTTTGAAAAAGACAGTAATCCTCGTACTTCTAGTTTTTTCGAAAAGTTGAATGCAGTAGACACATGCATTACTCCAAACTTCGCAACATCTGAGATGGAGGCACCTTGTGAATGGTATGAAATCCATAAAATATGATGTTCATTAATATTCAAGTCATAAGGTTTTATCCATTGTTGCCAGTCTTTTTCCACAGCTTTCCAAAGTGCTTTCGATAGCTGGGCAATCCTTTGGCTATATAGCATGGCTTCTTTCATTGTATACATTTGTTCAGACATGTCGTCACCTTTTTCCTTTAATAGTCAGTTTCTATCATTATAGCAAAAAAGTAAAGATGCGCATAGTTAGAATGTTGAAAAGATTTTGAAAAAACAGCAATTATCTGTTTTTCAGGAAAGAACATGTTCGTTTTGATCTATTCATAGTTAAATGAGTTTAGTAATTTTACGCAATTCTATAAAAAAATGGGGCTGTCCCAAAAGTCTTTAAAATTACTTTTAAGGGCAGCCCTCTTTTCGTATAAAAATGATGCTGTCGATTTCCGTTACAGGAGGACGCTTTCCGCGGGCAGTCCGTTAGTCTCCTCGTCGCTTGAAACGCGCGATCGATGAAATGATTAAGTTTATTAAAGAGAAATCTTTCTTTTCTCATTATAAAGATGGTGGAAGAAGCTCATTCCACCCAAAGATGATGACGAAAGTGATTCTCTAAGGGTATTCTAAAAAATTCTATTCCTCACGAGGGATTGAAAAATTACTCAGCGAAAATCGCAAAATGGCTCGCAGCTGTACAAGAAGCAAGCCGATTATCGTACAATTAATCAGAGTTTGGGATTGTGGCATTGGCGAACAATCTCTTGAAAGTAGTAGGCATCCGCCATCTACTTTCAAGAGAAAAAAGTGGAAACATAAAAGCAGGTGAAGAAAAACGAGTCGTTTTTCTTCACCTGCTTTATTTTAGAGACTTTTTAGACAGTTCCAGAGTGATAAATCTTTAGATAGCGGGTGAAGTATCTTTTTGGTTTCTGGCTAACGATTTTTCTAGTTCTTCCAATGCCTTTTGAATTGAGGTAATCTCAGTTTGTAAATTTTCTTGAATCGGACCTGTTTTAGTTTGCCATTCTTGAACGGACTGTTTTAAGTCATCAATTGTTTGCGGAACTTTCGTTTTTGCTTCTTTAGATAAACCAGCGATTGATTCTTTTAAATCACTAATTTGAAATTTCACTTCAGAAAGTTTCTCTTTCCAATCAGATGATGCTGTTTTGAAATTCGAACGCAAGTCGCTACCAGATTGAGGTGTAGAGAATAAGACCGTAGCTGTACCTGCTACAACACCTGTTACTAGACCAATAAAAAATGTAGATGCTTTCATTTTAGGTGCACTCCTTTCATATACATGTACTATTCCTCATTTAAATTAATTAAAACATGTAGGACAAGCAAAGACAACAAAAAAGGGTCTGCCATAATGGCAGACCATATAGTTTATTAGTTTGAAAGTGCTGTGTCGAATTTCGATCTCTTCACCAATTGAGTAACAATCGGGAAAATAAAGAAAAATGCGATGGCATTTAATGCTACAGTTGGCAGTACGACACCGATAACTAGTCCGCTAAATGGTATCGGTAAATCTACCCCGAGCACAAAAATTGCAACGGATAAGAAAATAACTCCTGAAAATAATGTGCCAATTGCTGTAAGTGCCACTGCAACAGGAAGTTTAGTTGACAAATGCTTCAAAGCGACAACCACTGCAAAAAATACAAATGCAGTAATGAATTTATCAACAACATTTGGAATAAATCCTGCTGGGAAAGTTGAAAACAGTCCAGATATTACGCCTGTAGTGATAGCTAATAGAAATACATGTGATATTTTTGGAAATAGTAGAATTCCAATAAACATCATTGTTAACATAAAGTCTGGTTTCATCCCACCACTAAATCCTGGGATAATTAAGTACAATGCTGCACCTACACTAACTAATAGGGACATTAACACTAAATTTTTTGTATTCATTTTCTCATCTCTCCTCAGCTCTTCTATCCTATTTGGGTTCCCCTGACGTATCATTTGATCGGCAGCGAGAAACTTATTTATCATTTTACAGTGTGAATAGGGAAAATACAAGATTACATGTTTAGATTTAATCGAATTTGTTCTGCATATTGGGCAAACATTTCACTTGTGTATTGTTTTTCTTTAGTTTGCCATACAGCTTTAAAACCATCCGTCTGATCATATCTTGGAATGAAATGAAGATGGAAATGGAATACACTTTGTCCAGCAGAAGCACCATTGTTATTCATTAAATTTAAGCCAGCTGGTTGGAAAGAAGCTTTAAGTGATGCTGCAATTTTTGGCGCAACAGAAAATAATTGTCCTGCTTCTTCAGAAGACATTTCATAAACATTTTCGTGATGTTTTTTTGGTATTAATAATGTATGTCCTTTTGTAAGTGGCATAATATCCATAAAGGCTAATACATGCTCATCTTCGTACACTTTTGTGCTTGGTATTGAACCTTCTACAATTTTGCAAAACAAACAATCACTCATTGTGGCCACTTCCTTTCAATAGATGGTATTAAGTTTATCATAGTTAAGGAATGCAAGTAAAAAGCAATGAAGCGAATATTTTGATAAGATAAAGAATAAAAGGGGTGCAACTTTATGAACGTATTAGAAGTAAGTGCAGTAACTGGTGGATATACTCGCAAACCAATTATTCATGATTTGTCTTTTTCTATTGCACCTGGTGAATTAGTCGGTCTCATCGGACTAAATGGAGCAGGGAAAAGTACAACAATTAAACATATTATTGGTTTAATGAATCCAAAAGATGGAGAAATCCGTATAAACGAAGTGACGATGGAAGAAGACATGGATACTTATCGATCTTCATTTTCCTATATTCCAGAAACACCTGTTTTGTATGATGAATTAACGCTAAAGGAACATTTAGAACTAACAGCTATGGCCTATGGATTAGATAATGCAATGCTTGCTGCACGATCAGAAGTGTTACTAAAAGAGTTTCGCATGGAGAAACGATTAAATTGGTTTCCATCCCACTTTTCAAAAGGGATGCGTCAAAAAGTCATGATTATGTGTGCATTTCTAGTAAATCCTTCTTTATATATTATTGACGAGCCGTTCGTAGGACTTGATCCACTGGGTATTCAATCTTTGCTTGATCAGATGAACGAAAAGAAAAAATCCGGTGCATCGGTGCTAATGTCAACGCATATTTTATCTACAGCTGAACGCTATTGCGACCGAATTTTGTTATTGCATAACGGTCGAATACGGGCACAAGGGACAATGAACGATTTACGAGTAGCATTTAACATGCCACTAGCTACTCTTGATGACTTGTACATTGCGATGACTAAGGAGCGAGACAATGAAGAACCTGCATGACGTGTGGCGTATACGTTTTCTTCATTATGTAAATGAACTTCAAAAATACTTGAAATATGTATTCACCGGTCATCTTGCAATTGTCATTGTGTTCGTCCTTGGAGCAGGGGGTTATCAATATAGTGAATGGTTGAAAACAGTATCAAGTGATTTTCCAGGTACATGGTTAGTATCGGTCGTTATCGGCGTGTTACTTGCGTTTAGTATTCCAACAACATTGATTCGTGAACCAGACCAAGTGTACCTACTTCCCCTTGAAACTAAATTAAAGACATATATGAAAAAGGCATTATCCTGGACGTTTTGGTCGCAACTTTTTGTTGTGGTCGTGCCATTTATTGTGGCACTCCCTTTATTGAGTCAAGTAAGTAAAGTTCAGCCAAAGACACTAGGTCTTGTATTTATCCTTATATTGTTAATGAAATGGTGGAACGTGCAAGTGGAATTTGCATTTAGGTGGGCCAATCGAGGACAAGGGATATGGGGCGATCGCGTTATTCGTGCTTTAGTATCTATCGCTATACTTGCTGGTGCGTTTACGATGAATCCTCTTTATATTGCGTTACTGATTATTCCTATTATATTTTATTACATTTCATGGACTCGTCAATTAAACGGACAACCTTTTCCATATGAACACTTTGTGGAAGTGGAACAAAATCGGATGTTACGTTTTTATCGATTTGCAAATTATTTTACTGATGTTCCTCATATTCAAGGGAGCATTCACCGTCGTGCTTGGCTTAATGTCCTATACCGATTAGTGCCAAGTCATCAGAAAAATGCTCAAGACTATTTGGTGTTCAGAACTTTCGTGCGAACGGATGACACGTTTTACTTATGGATGCGTTTAACTTTACTGTCAGCTTTAGGTGCAGTATTTATTGGTATTCCAATAGTTGTGATGATTTTTGTTGGTGCATTGTCATTTGCTTCTGCGATTCAAATCAAACAAGCCTTGTTAGCCTCCAGTGAATTCCGGATGGATATGCTTTTCCCGATTGATGAAAATTCCAGGAGTAAAGGTATTCTAAAACTGGTACGTGTCGTGCAAGGGTTGCAAGCTTTGATTGTACTAGTGACTGTAGTGATAGCTGGAGTGGAACAAGTGAGTTTATATGCATTGCCGATTGTCATTTTAATTGTGAGTGAGGTTACCTTAAAGATGAGTAAATAAGTAAATGGTCTCATAACCCGTTAGATTTAGTTAGGGTTATGAGACCATTTTTAATTGATGGTATTCAATATGATTTGAAGTCTTCAATTCAAAAAGACAATAATTTATCGAGCGGTCCATTTGGCTGGATGATTTCTTGAATGTCGAGGATTGGGATAGGGAAGTATGGGAATCCCCAAACATAGGGTGTAATTTCATACAGTTGGAAATAGATAACCAGTGAATGGTCGGCAAGGTAGAAATCTTGATCAGGCCTTATTGTAGTAAACTCTTCAAGAAGTTGGATTTCCCAGTCTTTAATTTTCTGTTCTATGATGGGCGATAAAACGTTGACATAATTACTATCAGGCTTGAATAAGTCCTTTAATTCATACTGTTTTCCTGTCGTCACATCAAACGTTAAAGATTTAACAATGGTCATTCCATGTGCGCCACCAGTAAAAGCATAAACGGTGAGGATTAAGCTTAAAATATTTCTCTCATTTGTCTTGATTTCAAATTGTCCAACCATCTCAATGAGGTTTGAATCATTATATCCAAGCTCAATCATCGTATTATTTAATGTAGAAACAATGGCTGAGTTTATCTTCATTTCCGCCTGAATATTGCCTAGACCTAATACAAATGGATAATAAACGTTAACTTTTGGCGTTTGTTTTTGAAGTATTCGGTAGCCAACTGCAACTGGTAAATCCAAGAGAACATCCTTTCAATAGAATAGTAGCAAATCAAGTGCTTTTTGATCAGTCATTATCTTCCAAAATAGTTACCTCAAATGTGCCTAGACCAATGGAAGATGATAGTTGATTCGTAAGTTCTTGAATGTAGTTTTCCGCTTTGCTTCGATTTGAATCGATTCCATGTAATACAATGGTCATTTGTTTTTTCTCCATACTAAAAATCGTGTACCCAATACTTCCGGTAGGTTTGTACCCTTCATCTTTTAATTTAGTAATAAGCTTTTGTTGAAAATCAGTTTCAGTTAACTTATTTGTAACTACTTCGACATCATTAACGGAACGAATATAAAGATCCTGATCAGATTCAGGTGACAAATTTGCTAATACAATAATTAAAATGACAACGGTAAGTAACAGGAAACTAAGCAGAATTACTACTTTGTTTGAACTTTTCACACTATTCCTCCAATTAATCAATCGTTGTTAAAGGATATGCGACAAAATATTAAATATTCCCATAATTACAACTACAAAATAGGCAGCTGATGGACTTTTTCAAGTGAAGTATAAAAGATGAAGAGCATAGTTCGAGGGGATTTCACCAACAATTCTTGTAATTAACAATAATAAACCCGACACCATATATGATGTCGGGTTATCCTTTATTCCACTTCTTGATAATCCAAAACTGCTGCGCCCAAAGTTTTTGCAGCTACTAACATGGCATTCTCATCGAAATCAAATTTTGGGTGATGATGAGGATAAACTTCACCTTGAGGCTCTGCACCTGTGAAGAAGAAAGTGCCTGGTACTTTTTCTAAGTAGTAAGCAAAATCTTCGCCACCCATTTGTTGTTGAGTTTCACGAACTTCGCTAACCCCTGGCACTTGTTCAGCCACTTCTTTTAAGAAATGAGTTTCAGCTTCATGGTTAACTACTGCGTTATAGCCTCTTTCATATGAAAATTCATATGTGCAATCATTCGCAAGGCATGTTCCTTGAATTACACGATCCAATTCCTTTTCGATTAAATCACGCACTTCAGGGTTAAACGTACGGACTGTACCGATTAACTTCGCGGAGTCTGCAATGACGTTGAAGGCATTTTGTGCAACGAATGAACCAATCGTCACTACTGCTGAATCAATAGGATTAACTCGACGAGATACAATTTGTTGTAAGCTTGTAACGAGTTGCGAAGCGATGACTATTGAATCTTTTGTTTGGTGTGGGCTTGCTCCATGACCTCCACGACCTTGAATAATAATTTCGAACCGGTCAGATGCAGCCATGATAGGTCCGACTCGGTATTCGATTGTTCCTGAAGGAGTCAAAGACCATAAATGTGTACCAAAGATAGCATCGACGCCTTCTAAACAGCCGGCTTCAATCATCGGTTTTGCTCCACCTGGTGCATACTCTTCTGCATGTTGATGTATTAACACATATTCACCTGATAATTGTTCACGCATGTCATATAAGGTTTTTCCTAGGACTAATAGCGTAGCAGTATGGCCATCGTGACCACATGCATGCATGACACCAGGTACAGTTGATTTATAGGATACATCTTTCTCGTCTTGAATTGGTAATGCATCAAAATCTGCACGTAATGCAACAGTTTTACCTGGCAATCCACCTTTAACACGCGCCACCACGCCATTTCCTCCAACGTTAGGTGTAAATTCAATCCCTAAGTTTGCATAGTAATCTTGAATATACTTCGCTGTATTGGTCTCTTTAAACGATACTTCAGGATGCATATGTAAATGGCGCCGGATAACGAGCATTTCTTCAAATGCGTAATCCAATTTTTCAAATAGTTGTTGTTTCATAGTAATTCTCCTTTCGACTCGCGAAATGGTTTTAATCTTTGTAATTATATCATTCGAAAAGCTACAGAACAATTGAAGGATTTTTAATTATACAATAATTAAGGGGTGTATCTAATTTCAATTAGCTGTTGTTAATGTGAATTAAAATACATTATATATAGGAAGAACAATATACATTTACTTTCTGATAACAGGAGTTTCTTTTTCTTATAGCTAAAAATCATATAAAACTTTCTAATCACATATAATTTCTTCTGCCATACACTATGAATATTGAGCGGAAGGAGTGTAGCATAAGTGAATGGTCAACCAGAGAAATCTGTAGAGTTTGTAAGTCATTTCGATCCATATGTGTATCAAACTTTAACATCAATTATTGGTACAAAAATTGTTGTCCAATTAACAAATAATAGTGTCGTTAAAGGTGAACTAAGCAAGGTTTTGCCAGATCATATTGTTGTTGAAACTAACGAAACACCATTTTTTATCCGTACCCAACAAATCATTTGGGTGTCACCGGCTATTTCCTAGCACAAACAAACATATGCTCTTGATCTCAGTCATATAAATCATATAAATAACAATGCAGGGGCTAAACCCCTTAAATGATTAAATGTGAAAGGAAGATATTTCATTTTTAAACGAATGAATAGGTTGCAAATTGAGCTACCGATACCTGAATATGGTGATGCTAACGCCGCTGCTGCAGTACAAGAGCTTTTAGGCGGTAAATTTGGTGAAATGTCCACATTAAATAATTATATGTATCAATCATTTAATTTTCGTCAAAAAACTAAATTTAAACCTTTCTATGATCTGGTTGCAAGCATTACTGCGGAAGAATTTGGCCATGTAGAGCTAGTAGCTAATACTATTAACTTATTGCAAAAAGGGACTTCATTTGCGGGTGATCCGGATGTAACTCCTTTACAAAATGCCAAAGATAAACGCAACACCTATGCCTTTATCGCAAATGCTCAGACTGCTTTAGCAGGTGATTCAATGGGCAACGCGTGGCGAGGTGATCACGTGTTTTCTAGTGGAAACTTGGTATTGGATTTACTTCACAACTTCTTCTTAGAATGTGGAGCGAGGACACATAAAATGCGCGTATATGAAATGACAAATCACGACACTGCCAGAGAAATGATCGGTTATTTACTTGTACGAGGCGGCACGCATGTTCTGGCTTATGCTAGGGCAATTGAAATGGCAACAGGGGTCGATATAACCAAGATGTTACCAATTCCGAATTTAGATAATCGTGCATTCGATCACGCAAGAAAGTTTGAAGATCAAGGTTTAGGAAACGTCTTATTTACATGGAATGATGAAGGTTATTATAAGGATATTCGATCCATTTGGAAAGGACAAAATCCAAGTAGTGGCGAGCCGCTTATTGTTCAAGAAGGAACACCTAAAGGCGGACCGATTCCAGACCTCGAAGATCTTCCTGAAGAATTTGCGCCAGGAATTGGACCTGATGAATTTGAACAAATTTCCAAACGATTATTGGAAAATATGTAAATATATATGATAACTAGGGATGGTCGGTAGTTATAGTGTTTCTCACCAAGTCAACTTTGTTATAAGAATACAAAAGCGCGCTATTCCGTTACAGGAATTAGCGCGCTTTCACGATTACTCGGTTTCTTCGTCTTTTTTTTCAGTCGTATATGTGGTTACATAAGAGGCACTTGAGAAAATATTAGGACGTTTGTCAATACCATCACCAGTACCGCGTTTTTCATGTGCTTTGTTATATGCTTGTGACGTTTGCCATGCAATAAATGAACTTGGCCCTGTCCACTCTGTCAAAATAATATACGTATCTGACCCAACCGGGCGTAATACACGTATTGCAATAAAACCAGGTTCGTTTTCAATTGCGCGTGCACGATTATTAAAACGATGCTCAAAAATTGGGCGACCTTCATCGGTTACCGGAATATTGTTGAAGACAAAATAGCCTTGATCACTTAAATCGCCGGAAGCGTCAATTATCTCGTATTTTCGTGGCGTTTGAAAAAACGTTTCAGAAGTTGATTCGTGAAGTAGGACCGCGTTTCCTTCACCGTGAAGAACGAATAAATTTTCTTCAGCATGTTTTTCCTTTAAAGAATTCATAAATTCAGGTGTACCTGATGTTAAGTAAATGTTCATTTAATATCCCTCCGCATCTATTATGTACATTATAATCTTCCTTACTCTAAAACGCTCGAAACAAACCTTTGTCAAAAGAGTGTCTCCTAATCTAGACATTTCTATGACAATTGCACGTGAAATCTATACAATAAGATAGTGAAGGTCTATATTAAGAACGAATATAAAATAATAATATAAAACAACAACTACAAATGTGTGAAGTTGAAAGGCGGGTAATGGATTCATGAGAAAGATTAACGATATATTTTTACGTGCTGCTAGAGGCGAGAAGGTTGAATACACACCGGTTTGGTATATGCGTCAAGCAGGGCGTTCACAACCCGAATATCGCAAAATAAAAGAAAAATATTCATTAGAAGAAATAACGCATCAACCAGAACTATGTGCGTATGTCACTCGTTTGCCTGTTGATAATTACAATGTAGATGCAGCTATTTTATATAAAGACATCGTAACACCGCTTCCGGGTATTGGAGTGGACGTGAAAATTAAAGCAGGTGTTGGTCCTGTGATATCAAATCCAATTCGTACGGTTCAAGATGTGGAAAAACTTGGAGAACTTTCACCACAAGATCATATTCCTTTTGTTCTTGAGACAATCAAGATTTTGACAAAAGAACAACTCGATGTACCTTTAATTGGTTTCTCAGGAGCTCCATTTACACTTGCGAGTTACATGATTGAAGGCGGACCGTCAAAAAGCTACAACAAAACTAAATCATTTATGGTATCAGAACCTCAAGCATGGTTTGCGTTAATGGACAAGCTTGCAGATATGATTATCGTTTATACTACAGCGCAAATTGATGCTGGCGCAAAAGCTATCCAAATTTTTGATTCATGGGTGGGTGCATTAAATATTGAAGATTACCGCATCTTTATTAAACCAGTGATGACTCGCATCTTTACAGCAATTCAAGAACAAGGTGTACCAGTTACAACTTTTGGAGTTGGCGCAAGTCACTTAGCAAAAGAGTGGCATGATATGCCAGTAGATGTAGTTGGTTTAGATTGGCGCTTATCGATAAATGAAGCTCGTGCAATGGGCTTAACGAAACCTCTTCAAGGTAACCTAGACCCATCACTGTTGCTAGCAGATTGGTCTGTCATCGAAGCACGTGCAAAAGATATAATTGATCAAGGAATTGCGCATCCAACTCACATTTTTAATTTAGGTCATGGTGTATTCCCTGAAGTAAATCCAGATATTTTAAAAAGATTGACGGACTTTGTTCATGATTATAGCCGACAACAAATAAAAGCACATTCATAAAGCGTTCATATTCGCACTAAAAAATTGAACATGGCAAAATGAAGATTGTAAAAAATTAAATGAGGTGATGAAATTGTCTAAGAAAACGATGGGTCTGCTTGTCATGGCTTATGGTACACCATACAAAGAAGATGATATAGAACGGTATTATACACATATTCGTCGTGGTCGTCCGCCAACTCCAGAAGCGCTAGAAGAATTAACGGGACGTTATCGTGCAATTGGTGGGATATCTCCATTAGCTAAAATTACACAAGATCAAGCGGAAGCTCTGCTTGTTCGTTTGAATGAAGTACAAGACGACATTGATTTCAAATTATATATCGGTCTAAAACATATCGAACCATTTGTAGAAGATGCAGTCGAGCAAATGCATAAAGATGGCATTACAGAAGCTGTTTCAATCGTATTAGCACCTCATTTTTCCACGTTCTCGGTTAAATCGTATAACGGACGTGCAAAAGAAACAGCTGAAAAATTAGGCGGTCCACATATTACTTCAGTAGAGAGCTGGTACAATGAGCCGAAATTTATTCAGTATTGGACTGAAAAAGTATCGGAAACCTTTAGCTCTATGTCTGCAGAGGATCGAGCAAAAGCTTGTTTAATCGTTTCTGCACACTCATTACCAGAGAAAATAATCTCCAATGGAGATCCATATCCAGATCAATTAAAAGAAACTGCAGATTTAATTGCACAAGCAGCAGGTGTGGAAAATTATGAAGTGGGTTGGCAAAGTGCTGGTCAAACACCGGAACCTTGGATTGGCCCAGACGTTCAAGACTTAACTCGTGAATTACACGAACAAAAAGGCTACACAACTTTCGTCTACACACCAGTTGGATTTGTTACAGATCATTTAGAAGTACTGTTTGACAATGATTATGAATGTAGAGTTGTAACGGATGAAATAGGTGCTAAATACTACCGACCTGAAATGCCAAATACACAGCCCCTATTTATTGATGCCATGTGTGATGCTGTAGTAAAACATTTAGCTAACGAAAACAAGTAAACTGAAACCGGAAAGTGATGATGACTGTGTCTCAAGAGAAACGAAAAGTAGCGATTATAGGTGGCGGAATTACCGGATTAGCGGCAGCTTATTACATGCAAAAAGAAGCGAAAGAAAAAGGCTATCCGCTTGAAGTCATCTTGATTGAAGCAACTCATCGATTAGGTGGGAAAATTCAAACTGTACGTAAGAATGGTTTTATTATTGAGCGGGGTCCGGATTCATTTTTAGCGCGTAAAAAAAGCTTTGGACTATTAGCTGAGGATCTGGGTATTAGTGATCAACTTGTCAGCAATGCAACTGGACAAGCATATATACTCGTCAATGATGGCCTTTACCCTATTCCGGGTGGATCTGTCATGGGGGTTCCTACACAAATATCGCCTTTCGTTACTTCAGGACTGTTCTCATGGAGCGGGAAATTCCGCGCAGCTGGAGACTTCATTTTACCTAAGTCCTCGGTTAATGGTGATCAATCGGTTGGACAATTTTTACGCAGACGTTTTGGCGGTGAAGTAGTTGAAAATTTAATTGAACCTTTATTAGCAGGAATATATTCAGGAGACATTGATAAAATGAGTCTCCAAGCAACGTTTCCCCAGTTTTATAAACTGGAACAGGAACATCGCAGTCTGATTATCGGTTCGAAGAAAACTGCACCAAAACAACCCGTCCAAAAGTCCAAAGAAGGTATTTTTAGAACATTTAAAAATGGCTTAGAAACGATTGTAGAAGCAATAGAAGAACAGCTCAATCCAGGCACCGTGATGAAAGGTGTTCGTGTGAAACGCTTTGAAAGAGTTGGGGATAAAGTGAATTTGTTCCTCAACAACGATTCTGAAATGCTTCTCGATCAATTGATCATTGCAACGCCACATCTTGCAGCTCTTCCGTTATTTGAAGAACATGGCTTGATGACTGAGTTCCATGACATGCCTGCTACTTCGGTGGCGACTGTCGCTATGGCTTTTAAAGAAGAATCTGTTAAACAAGAAAAAGAAGGCACTGGGTTTTTGGTGTCACGAAATAGTGATTATTCCATCACTGCCTGTACGTGGACACATCGTAAGTGGCCAACGACCACACCAGACGGACACGTCTTGCTTCGTGGATTTGTAGGACGTCCAGGTGATGAGTCAGCAGTGGAATTATCTGATAGCGAACTTGAAAAAGTTGTTCTCTCAGATTTACGAAAAACCATGAAAATTGATCAAAATCCTCTATTCTCAGTGGTCACGAGATGGAAAAATGCTTCTCCCCAATACGTGGTTGGGCATAAAGAAAAAGTGGCTAAGGCAAAAAAGGAAATTCAAGAACAATTCCCAATGATTAAGCTTGCTGGAAGTTCTTATGAAGGTCTTGGATTACCAGATTGTGTCGATCAAGGCAAAGCGGCCGTGGGTGATGTATTGGAAGAATTGTTTATAAAGACATTTAAATAGTATGGTTAAATCCAAGTCCCAGCATGGGCTTGGGTTTTTTTCTTTTTTATTAATAAATGATGTATATTTAAATTAAGATAAAATGAGTTTAGGAGTGAAGAATATCATGTATGCTATTTTAAAATTTTTAATATTCATGATCCTAATATATGTATTTGATTATCTCTTGAAAATCACCATCTTCCATCCATTAGGTTTTGATGGAATCATGAGCCTTTTTGTGCGAGCCATTATCGCAACGGCATTGGCTATTATTAGCTCGTATTATATTTTAAGGATGATTGATGATTTATAAAGAAGAAAAGATTGATGAAATTTTTACTTGCATTGTATCCACAAAGCAAGTAAGATAATGACTAAATGACCAATATGGTTTTTTAGTCATTTTTTATTTAAGTGAGGTGACATTCAAATGGATCGACGACAGGTAATTTTAGAAGCAGCAACCAAATCATTTTCTTTATTCGGCTACAAAGCGACTACGATGGATCAAGTAGCGAAGCTTGCGAATGTTGGTAAAGGAACAATTTATACATTTTTTTCCAACAAAGAAGAATTGTTTCATGAAATCGTCTTTACGATGATTACTGAAATGAAAGTAGAAAAAGATGCGATCATTTCTGAGCAGTTTTCGTTCCAGGAAAATGCCCATCTCGTGTTAATGAAAATGCTAGAATTCCGTGAACGACATGCTTTGTTAGCTAAATTGATTGCTGAAGAAAAAGATATGCAAACACCAATCGTTCAAGCAGTTCTTGTTAAAGTAGAACAGGAAATTGTACGCTATATTGCAGAGCATATCGAACGAGCTATTGCTAAGGGCGAAATAAGACAAGTTGATGTCGATCTAGTTGCGTATTTATTATTTAAAGCTTATATGGCTTTTGCAGTAGATTGGCAAGTAACACATGAACACGCTTTATCAGAAGAAAAAATTGTAGCCGTATTTAGGGACACAATTTTTCGCAGTCTCATCAGATGAGACTCTTTTTTTGAAGTAATATGACCAATTGAATGATTTAGTCAACGAGTTTTAAAGATATCTTATTAGGAGGGAATTTTAATGATAAAACAAGAATTCTTAAATATCTTTAAGAATAGAAAATTACTTATTCCGATACTAGCTGTGCTTTTTATCCCCGTATTATACGCAGGGATGTTTTTATGGGCATTTTGGGATCCATACGAACAATTAAGCGAGCTACCTGTAGCAATTGTTAATGAAGATGTAGGAGCAGAACTAGACGGTGAACAATTGTCTGTAGGAAAAGATGTTACAAAGAAACTAATTGAAGGTAAACAATTTCATTTTGTAGAAGTATCAAAAGAACAAGGTAAAGAAGCACTTGAAAATCAACAGTATTATATGGTTATAGAAATCCCTTCAAACTTTTCACAACACGCAACAACACTTCTTGATGAGCAACCTGAAAAATTAATGATTGAATACAAACCAAATGAAGGTTTTAACTTCTTATCTGCACAAATTGGCGATACTGCGATGGAACGTATTCGTGCCGAAGTTAATAAACAAGTTGTCGCTAGTTATTCTGAAAAGCTGTTTGCCTCGATTACGAAAATGGGTGATGGCTATGTCGATGCTGCTGAAGGAGCTGGAAGACTATCAGAAGGTGCAAGCAAGCTTTCTTCTGGTGCGACAGATTTAAAAGGTTATTTAGAGCAGTTAGCTAGCGGTTCTGTCGATCTAGCTGATGGGTCTACTAAGTTAGCTTCAGGCACAGTTAAGGCTTCAAATGGAGCAAGTGAATTGAACACGGGACTTGATAAACTTTCTTCATGGGCAACACAACTACAACAAGGAGCAGGCCAAGTATCTTCAGGAGCAGGTCAATTACAAAATGGTGTTGAATCTTATACTCAAGGTGTAGCAGAAGTATCGAACGGGTTGGCGACGGCAAATGAAAAAGAGCGGGAACTTATTGCTGCTTTAATCCAACTCCAAGATGGTGCTTCCACTGCTAATCAATCAGTTGAAAAATTAACTGGAGGTGCATCTGAAGTAACAGCTGGAATAGAGACATTAGCTGAGCAAATGGCACCAATTTTAGCATCTCTACCAGAAGATCAACAAGTTGCTCTCAAAGGAGCTTTTTCGCAACTACAACAAGGAAGTTCACAAGTTTCTCAAGGCTTAGGTGCATTACAAGGAGGAACAGAACAACTTAGTGGTGGCTTGAGTCAAGCATCAACTGGTGCTGAAAAATTATTGTCTGGCCATACGGATTTAGCAAATGGACTTAATACATTAAAACAATCTTCAGCTAAATTAAATGAAGGAGCTACAACATTAGCAACAGGTAGTGGTTCGCTGACGACCAAGCTAAGTGATTTTCAAAAAGGATTAGCAAGCGCATCTGATGGAAGTCAAGAACTTACGAGTGGTTTGCAAAACCTCGTACAAGGTTCAAATCGATTAACTTCAGGTACATCTGAACTTGCTTTAAAATCGGGTGAACTTGCGGAAGGGTCAACTCAGCTCGTAGATGGAACAGCAGAACTTGAGCAAGGCACAAACACTTTACAAGGAAAATTGTCAGACGCTTCAACTGAAGCTAGTGAAGTAAACCCAACAGATGAAACGATTGATATGGCCTCCTCTCCTGTAGAGGTTACAAAGTCTGCAATAAATCACGTACCAAACTATGGAACAGGATTTGCACCCTACTTTTTGTCACTTGGATTATTTGTAGGTGCGTTATTAATTTCAATCGTTTTCCCACTCGTACAATCTGCCATAACTCCGACGAGCGGTTGGGCATGGGCAACGAGTAAAATGGTCGTTTTAGGTATAGTGGGAGTGGTACAAGCATTGATTGCAGTGGCTATTTTAATCTTTGGTTTAGGGTTAGACCCAGTCAATCTCGGTTGGTTTATTGCAACCGCGGTCTTGACGAGTTTCGCGTATTTAGCCATTGTTCAATTTCTCGTTACGGTATTTGGAGACAGTGGACGTTTTGTGGCAATATTAATTCTCATCTTGCAGTTAACAACAAGTGCAGGGACATTCCCTCTTGAATTAATTCCACATCCTTTGCAGATATTTAATCAGTGGTTACCGATGACGTATTCCGTACAAGGATTCAAAGCAGCAATTTCTTCAACAGACATTAGCTTTATTCAATGGAATAATGGAATTTTACTTGTATTCTTTATAGGAGCTATTGTATTTACCACTGCATACTTCCTAATGTTGTATAAACGACGCTATTCACACTTTCAAAAAGAATAAAAACAGCCGTTCAGGATGGTAATCCTGAGCGGCTGTTTTAATGCATGGTATAAATGTGAAAAGTTTGAAAGCCTCCACCTTTTTGCAAGGAAGGCAATGTCTAGCTACCAAGCTCTAGGCCACTTCATTGGGTGAGAAAAGAGAAATACGCCTAAAAATCCTTAAGTTCCGGAGTCGAGTTGAGCTAGAGTGGCGATTTAACCTTTTCTTATAATTGAGTACATTTGTCGCAAGTATTTCCATAGCATTCATGTTGTTCTTCAATTTGTTCGCCACATTGTGTACATTTTTTCGGTGGAAGGTTTTTAAAGAATTCAATTACATTTTCAATCATGGTATTGACCTCCTTTTCTTTTCTGTACTAGTACTGTTAATATATGAATTATTGTATTATAACAGCAGGGCTTTTGTCAATACAAAAGATGAAGATTCCTATATAATATATGTAGAACATTTAAAAGGAGCGATACTACATGTATTTTATTAATAACAAAGGAATTACTGATCCTCGCATTAATTTAGCGATTGAAGAATATGCGTTGAAAACAATGGACGTTGAAAAAGACTCTTTTTTCCTGTTCTATATCAATGAACCAGCCATCATTGTAGGTAAAAACCAAAACGCGATTGAGGAAATCAACACCGACTATGTTGATATCAATGGCATTCACGTTGTGCGTCGTTTATCAGGCGGAGGAGCTGTGTATCACGATTTTGGAAACTTGAATTTTAGTTTCATCACAAAAGACGATGGTGATAGCTTCCGTAACTTCAAAAAATTCACACAACCGATTGTTGATGCACTAAAAGAAATGGGTGTGGACGCAGAACTTTCAGGTCGTAACGATATTTTAGCTGAAGGTCGAAAAATATCGGGAAATGCACAATTTACTACTAAAGGACGTATGTTTAGTCATGGTACGCTGATGTTTAATACAGAAATTGATGCAGTGGTTTCTGCGTTAAAAGTAAGTAAAGATAAAATTGAATCAAAAGGTATTAAATCAATTCGCAGTCGTGTAGCCAACATTACAGAGTTTTTGGACGAGCAAATATCGATTGAAGATTTCCGATTAAAATTACTTCATTCTATTTTTGGTGGAGAACAACAAGTTAAAACAATTGAACTAACAGAAGATGACTGGATCAACATCAAAGCATTATCTAAACAACGTTATGGAAACTGGGAGTGGAACTATGGTAAGTCGCCAGCGTTTAATATGTCACATTCTGAACGATTCCCTACTGGTGGAATTGACGTGCGGTTGCAAGTGAAAAATGGCGTCATTGAAGATGCAAACATTTATGGGGATTTCTTCGGAGTGGGTGACGTCGCTGATATTGAATCACTTTTAAAAGGTGTCACATACGATAAATCAGCTATTTCCGATGCACTTGGTGATATAGAACTCACAACTTATTTAGGTGGAATAACAAAAGAACAATTCCTGCAATTAATTTATTAGAAAATCCTCAACAGTAGTCTGACTTCGGTCAGGCTTTTTTGGTAGAATTAAGAAGTAAAGGGGGAGGTAAAGATGTCGACACATCGTATCTATATCGTAGAAGATGATCGTAAAATCGCCTCACTACTTGCCGATAAGCTACGTAAATATCACTATGAAGTGAAAACGGTTGATGATTTTGATCTCCTATTAGAAGAATTTGAAGATTTTGATCCACACCTTATTTTGCTTGATATTAACTTACCTTCTTATGATGGTTACTACTGGTGCCGTCAGTTCCGCACAAAGACGACGTGCCCAATTGTCTTTATTTCAGCGCGATCAGGGGATATGGACCAAGTATTCGCCCTTGAAAATGGAGGAGATGATTTTATAACGAAACCTTTTCACTATGAAATCGTCTTAGCCAAAATAAGAAGTCATTTACGAAGAACTTACGGTGAGTATGCATTAAAACAAGAAGAACGTACCATCAAACTTGGCAAACTGTGTTTATATTTAGAACGAATAGAAATTCATACTGCAACGCTACAAATTCCGCTTCAAAAGCGTGAATGTACGATATTAGAACTATTGATGACACAGGCACCAAAAGTTGTAACTCGGGAACAATTACTTGAAGAATTATGGGATGATCAAGCTTTTGTTGATGAAAACACATTGAACGTTAACATGACCCGTGTAAGGAAGAAGTTACAAGAATACGGAATTACCTCCACGATTGAAACAGTGCGAGGAGCAGGCTATCGCTTTGTGTTAAGTGGGGAGGAGTCGTAATGAATTTCCGCTTATTTGCAAAAGAGCATGCTGCGTACGTGATTTTCCAACTTATTATGGTGATCTTTATTATGTTGTTGTATTGGTTAGATGGCTTCCGAAATGTTGATACTGCTATTTATTCCGTTGTCATTAGCACGTTATTAATTTTATCATTTTTATTTGGACGCTACGTAAAACGGTATGCATTTTACCAAAAAGTATTGTTGTCACCTAAACAAATGGAAGCTGCTTTACAACGTGACGGGAAGTCACCAGAACAACTACAAGTTGAAGAATATCTCCAGGGATTATATCGCTTGTATCAAAATGAAGTACAAGCTTTATACGCCAATCAAAAACGTCATTTACAATTTATGAATCAATGGGTACATCAAATGAAAACACCCTTAGCCGTTGCAGAATTGCTACTACAAGAAGATGGAAATCTCGTTAAGCGAAGCATGCAAGAAGAAATTGATCGATTAAAACGCGGTCTGGATTCCGTTTTGATGAATGCACGTCTGGATACATTTGAGCAAGACATGCAAATTGAACGGGTCTATGTAAAAATGCTAGTATCCGAAGTGGTATCAGAAAACAAGCGTTTATTTATTACACACCATGTATACCCAGTGATTTCAATTGACGAAAAATTCATGGTACCAACCGATTCAAAATGGATGAAATTTGTTATTGAACAGTTTATTACAAATGCTGTAAAATATACCTTTGAAGAAGGAAAAAAAGTACATATTCGTGCACAATGTCAACAAGGACAGCTATTACTGTCAGTCCAAGACGAAGGAATTGGTATTCCATCAGCTGATCTACCTCGTGTTTTGAAAGCCTTTTTTACAGGAGAAAATGGCCGAAAGACTGGAGAAAGCACCGGAATGGGCTTGTATTTAGCTAATGAAATTTGTGGGAAGCTTGGTCATGAATTGACCATCACGTCTGAACTGGGTAAAGGTACAACCGTTTCAGTATTATTTCAGAAAGTAGCAGAGAGAGGTCTACCAGAAGATGATCATATTAAAAATGGACGAAGTGACGAAGGTATACGAGGGGAAAGTGACACATCGTGCGATTAACCAGTTGAATTTTGAAGTCAATAAAGGTGAATTTGTGTCAGTGATGGGACCTTCAGGAAGCGGCAAAACGACACTCCTCAATCTAATTTCGACCATTGATTCGCCAACTTCTGGTACTATGACAATTGATGGACTATGTCCCGAAGAAATGACTAAAAACGAGTTGGCTATTTTTAGACGAAGGCAGCTAGGATTTGTTTTTCAAGACTTTAATTTATTGCAAATGCTTACAGTAGAAGAGAATTTGGTACTTCCACTTACACTTGACGGACATTCAATAGATGAAATGAAAAAGCGCATAACTGATATTGCAAAAAAATTAGATTTGGATGAAATTCTTGAAAAGAGGCCAAATGAAATTTCAGGTGGACAAGCCCAACGGACGGCGATTGGACGAGCACTTATTCATCAGCCGATGTTTATTTTAGCTGATGAACCAACTGGAAATTTGGATTCGAAGGCATCGCGTGATGTATTAGAGTTGCTTACAAAAATTAACCGTGAACAAAAAACGACGATTCTAATGGTTACACACGATCCCATTGCCGCAAGTTATTGCGATCGTGTTATTTTTATTAAAGATGGCGAGTTTTTCAATGAGATTTATAGCGCTGATCGACGACAAACCTTTTTCCAACGAATCTTGAATGTTTTGTCTTTACTTGGAGGCAATGTCAATGACCTTTCGACAATTCGCTTATCGTAATGTCGTTCGAAATCGACGAATATATGCCGCTTTTTTCATGGCGAGTATGTTTTCCGTGATGGTGTTTTTCATGTACTCGATGCTGTTATTTCATCCTAAAATTGAAGATGAATTTTTGCGGAGCTTTGCAGCATCCGGAATGATTGTGGCTGAAGTCATTTTGTATATCTTTACATTGTTTTTCTTGTTTTATTCAATGAGTGCCTTTTTACAATCACGTTCCAAAGAGTTCGGTTTACTCCTGCAACTCGGAATGGAAAAGAAACAATTAAACAAATTGATTTTCCTTGAAACGATGTTGATTGGTATGGTGTCTGTTGCAACCGGTATTTTTTTTGGTTATGCTTTTTCAAAATTCTTCTTTATGATTGTTCGTGAATTGCTTCAACTTGAGGGTTTGCCTTTGTATGTATCGTTTAAACCGTTTGCTTTAACAATAGGTGCATTTTTCAGTTTGTTCGTCATTATCGCTATGACAAGTGTAGTGTTTATTCGTGAACAGAGAATTATAGAACTCATTCGTGGTTACCGGAAGACAGAAGAACAACAAAGTTATTCAACAGTGAAAGCAATATTTGGGATTTGTATGTTGTTGTTTGCATACGCTGCAGCTGCTTTTACTTCGATGAATGTTGTGTTGGCCCTTGCAATTGTTTTGCCACCAGTTGTCGTACTAGGGACGTATTTTTTCTTTACCGACAGCATTTTGTTTTTACTTCATCAGGTAAAAAAACGGAAGTCACTATACTGGCACCGTATTAACTTAATTTCTATTTCGGAAGTTGGAGTAAAACTACGTGAGAATGCACGAATGTATTTTATCGTTACTATTGTTTCCACAGTTGCATTTTTATCTGTTGGAACTTTAACTTCATTATCTTCGTATACTGGACAATTTCGTGAAATAAATCCACTATCCCTTATTTATTCTAGTGAATTAACGAATCCATATGAATCAAATCATATTTCATTATTGCGAAAAGAATTAGAAGAGCAAGGCTTATCCTATACACTTGTTCCTTTTTTAATTAAAAAACAAACGTCATCTTCTTCACAGAATTCAGTAGATATTTTAAGACAGTCTGATGTAAATAGTTTAGCAGTTGCACTTGGACTGCCTCTTGTTGAGTTGAAACCTGGAAAAGGATTGTTAATTCCGTATTCAGAGGAATCAATTGAAAGTTTAAAAAACAAAGAAATTCAAACAGTGTTAGAAGAAAGCAATGTGCCGATTCAAATTCGTGGTGTTTACCCACAGATGTTATTTCCTTCAATGATTATTGGTTCTAATATTATAGTCGTCAGTGACGAAGATTATCAGTTAATTAATGAACCCCTAGAAGGAAATTCACTGGACTCTTCTTATAAATTCTTTGCTTTTCACGTAGCTGAATGGGAACGAACAAAATCGATTGGATTACAAATAGATTCGCAAGTAACGGACGCTATTTATAATGGAGCTTTTACAAATCTACCATTTTATTTTGAAAACCCAGGATTAAATTACTCTGTTATACGTGCGACGTTTTCTTTGTTATTATTTACAGGTTTAATGGTCGCGGCCGTTTTGTTATTGGCAGCAGGGAGCTTTGTATATTTCAAATTATATACTGGTTTGGAGCGAGATAAACGTCAATTTGAAGTGTTGAAGCGTATGGGGTTAACCGATCAAGAATTAATCAAAATCGTCAATCGTCAACTCGTTCCCCAGTTTTTCTTGCCATGGGGTATCGCAATGTTGCATAGCGCATTCTCATTTTTATCACTTCAAGTCATTTGGCGGAACTTGGCAGAGGTATCGATTTTAAGTGAGATGGTTTTAGTTTTAGTTGGATTTACCTTTATTCAAGTTTTGTATTATTTCTTAATTCGCTGGCGCTATATTGCACATGTTCGGGCATCGTGAAAATTCGCGGTGCTTATTGTATTGTCTGAACATTTCTTATATAATGAAAGTATCAAATAATGAATGATCATTCATTCAATGTTAAGGGGATATACATATGAACTTAGTTACTCGTGTTCGTGAAACTGCTTTACAACAGCCAACTAAAACGGCGTATCATTTTATGGGAATCGATACTTCTTATGCAGAATTTGATCAATCGATTGCACGTTTTGCGTCTGCATTACGTGAATTAGGTGTGGAAAAAGGAGATCATATTGCTTTTTTACTTGGCAATACACCACACTACTTGATTTCCCTTTACGCAACGATGCGTTTAGGTGCAACGGCGATTCCTATTAATCCTATCTATACAGCAGATGAGATTTCTTTTATTATTCAAAACAGTGACACAAAAGTAGTAATTGCGCTTGATATGTTATTACCACTAGTAGAAAAGGCTGCTGGCGCATTCCCATCTGTTCTTACATACGTGATATGTGAAACTTCACCAGAGGCAGGAGATAAGATAGAAGCTCTTCCTGACAGTGTTCGTGAAAAAGTGAAATCGTTTACACAATTAATTACGTCGTCTTCACCTGAAGTATTACCAGTGAAAATCGAGCCAGATGACACAGCAGTTATTTTGTATACATCCGGAACAACAGGACGTCCAAAAGGAGCGATGTTAACGCATGAGAACTTATTCTCTAATGCGCGTGATACAGCGGATTACTTAGGATTTACTGCTTCGGATAAAGTTTTGGCAACATTGCCTGTGTTCCATGTATTTGCATTAACAGTTGTCGTAAATGCTCCACTATTAAAAGGAGCGACGATTTTGCTTGTTCCACGTTTTAGTCCACAAGATGTTTTTAATACAGTGAAAGATCAGCAAGCCACTATCTTTGCAGGGGTTCCGACGATGTATAATTTCCTATATCAATTCCCACAAGCAAATATTGAAGATTTCTCAACGATTCGTTTAGCAATTTCAGGAGGATCTTCACTACCAGTTGCACTACTTCATAATTTTGAAGATAAGTTTAATGTACGCATTTCTGAAGGATATGGTTTGTCTGAAGCATCACCAGTTACATGCTTTAACCCACTAAATCGTGATCGTAAACCAGGTTCAATCGGTATGTCTATACTTAACGTCGAAAATCGTGTTGTAAATGAATTAGGCGATGATGTGGAAGTTGGCGAAGTAGGGGAATTAATCGTACGAGGACCAAACGTCATGAAAGGTTACTACAAAATGCCAGAAGAAACTGCAGCAACAATTCGGGACGGATGGTTGTATACAGGGGATTTAGCTAAAATAGACGACGAAGGCTATTTTTATATTGTTGATCGCAAGAAGGATTTAGTTATTGTTGGAGGCTACAATGTGTACCCGCGTGAAGTGGAAGAAGTATTGTTCGCACATCCAGGTATAGTAGAGGCAGCGGTTATAGGCTTACCGGATGCGAACTTTGGGGAGGCTATACATGCATATGTAGTAGTGAAAGATCAAAACTTAGACGCTCAAGCGTTAAATAGTTTCTGTGCCGAACATTTAGCAAAATATAAAATACCAAGCAACTTTGAATTTTTAACTGAAATACCAAAAAACACGACTGGCAAAATTTTGAGACGGTCATTAAAAGAACAAGCACTAAATAATTAATAGGTGAGCCAGACACAAAGTAATGTGTCTGGCTTTTATATTGTAGACGGATGAAGTTGTCGTAAAATTTGTGGGGAAAGATCTGTGTTTATTTCGTTAATGAAAAGATGTCCGATAATAAGTCTACATAAACAATAAATTGATGAATAAAATTCAAATGAAATGAAGCCATCCCGCAGTTGCGGAATGACTTCATTTCATCGATTTACATCATTTTTTCCAATGCCATTTTTGCTTCTAATGAAGTTTTTTCATCCACGACAATTTGATTGATTACTCGACCTTCAACAAGTTCTTCCAATGCCCATGTTAAATGGGGCAAGTCGATGCGGTTCATCGTTAAACATGGACACATAAAGGGGTTTAGGGACACGATATCACGGTCAGGGTAGGTTGTAATTAATCGGTTTACTAAATTCATTTCTGTTCCAATAGCCCACTTTGAACCAACTTCTGACGCTTCAATCATATCGATAATATATTTCGTAGATCCTGCAAAATCAGAAGCGCTAACTACTTCATATGTGCACTCAGGATGTACCAATATGTTACGGTCTGGTTCTTTTTCACGCAAATTTGCTACGTGTTTAGGCAAGAAATTCATATGCACAGAGCAGTGACCTTTCCATAAAATTACCACAACATCTTCAATAGCACATTGAAGTTCTAGATTTTGTTTAATTGGGTCCCATATAGCCATTCTGTTTAAAGGAATTCCAAGTTTCACGGCTGTGTTGCGACCTAAGTGTTGATCGGGTAGAAAAAGCATGCGCGTTTTTTGAGTTAGAGCCCATTCGACCATTTCTTGAGCGTTTGAAGATGTCACCGTTGCTCCACCATTGCGACCGACAAATGCTTTTATTGCAGCGGTCGAATTGACATATGTTAACGGTACAATCGTATTACCAAAGTACTTCTGTAATTCTGTCCAGGCTCGCTCTGTTTGATCAATATTTGCCATATCGGCCATCGAACAACCAGCACGGACATCTGGGAGAATGACTGCTTGATTTGGAGTAGTTAAAATATCAGCAGTTTCTGCCATAAAATGAACCCCGCAAAATATGATATAGTCTGCCGTTTGTGTTGAGGCAATTTGAGATAGTTGTAATGAGTCCCCTGATGCGTCCGCATAAACAATGACTTCATCTTTTTGATAATGGTGGCCAAGAATATACAATCGATCACCGAGAAGAACTTTTGCTCGTTGCGCTCGTTCATGAAGTTCTTCTGTTGAAGAAGCTAAATAGTGCTTAGGCATTGCATCTGCTAGTTGTAGTTCTTCTAATAACGTAGTCATGCTAATATGGCCTCCTTACTTGAAATGGTTAAATTCAAACTGATATCTAAGTTTGAGACACTATGTGTTAACGCACCAATGGAAATGACATCTACACCGGTATGTCTATATGCCATCAATTTATCTAAATTAATTCCTCCTGAAGCTTCGGTTCGAATGGAAGAGGGGACAAGTTTTACCCAAGTTGTCATCGTTTCAGGTGTTTGGTTATCAAACATAATGACATGTGGTTGTGCTTTTATTGCTTCGTGTAATTGTGCTTCCGTTTCTACTTCTACTTCAATCATCACCATATGACCAAGTGTGGCACGAACTTTTTTTACTGCTTGTGTAATAGAACCTGCTGCAGCAATATGGTTATCTTTTAGCATTACCGCGTCGTATAAGCCAATGCGATGGTTGAATCCGCCGCCTATTCGCACGGCATATTTTTCAAACATACGAAGTCCAGGTGTTGTTTTGCGTGTATCCACAATTCGTGTATGAGAAGAGCCTAAAGTCTCCACACATTTAGCTGTTAGCGTCGCAATAGCACTTAATCTCTGAACTAAATTCAATAACACACGCTCGCCTGAAAGTAACGAAGCGATAGGACCCTTTAATCGAACAATGGCTTCGCCAGATACTACGTGGTCACCATCTTTTTTCAATAGTTCTACGTTAACCGCATCGTCTAATAAGCCGTAACCCCATTTAAAACATTGTATGCCAGCAACTACACCGTTCTCTTTAAAACGGATAATAGCTTCACCTATGTCTGTCTCTTGAAAAAGGACAGATGACACGTCACGGTCTCCTATGTCTTCAATTAAAAAATGTTTTAGCGCTTCTTCTACTTTAAAACGGTTCATTTTACAGTCTCCTTACGTTCAATTTTACGCGTACCAATCGACACCCCATAGATGGATTGTTCGATTACTTTTCCTGTCCAGTCAGTAGAGGAGGTCGGATAATCATGTCGATAATGACCTCCGCGGCTTTCCGTACGAAGATAAGCGGATTTTGCAATTAAACTACTTGTTGTATAACGATGGAAATATTGTATTTGTTGATTGCTATAATCACAAAGCTTTAGCCGTTTGACAGGAAAATCGCTAATAAACTCATGTAACTCATTTTCTTGCCGAATGATCCCAACTTGTTCGGTCATTCGAAGTTGCATGTTGGTAAGTTCACCATGTGGCATGTGCGTCTGTATCTGCAGCGTCCGCTTTTGTCCAGGAAGAATCAGGTTTTCTACCAATCTTGTGGCTAATCTCTCTGCAAAAACTAGACCTTCTAATAAAGAGTTGCTCGCTAAACGATTGGCACCGTGCACACCGGTTGATGCAACTTCACCAAGGGCATACAACTGAGGAATCGAAGTTTCTCCGACATCATTTGTTTGTACACCACCCATATGGAAATGGGCACCAGGACGCACTGGCAATAACTCATGAAGTGGATTTATACCATGTCTAACGCAGTTTGCGTAAATCGATGGGAATTTCTTTTCAAAGCCATGAATATGACGTGCATCCAGATAAACAGGGTCATTTTTTTGCCAGCTCCACTCAATGACGCGGGCGACAATATCGCGTGGGGCTAGCTCGAGTAATGGATGAACATCATTCATTACTCGCACTCCGTCTTGATTGACGAGAAAAGCGCCTTCTCCTCTGACTGCTTCAGAAATAAGACCGCATGATTTTCCGTTCAATGTGAAGATGGTTGGGTGAAATTGAACAAACTCTAAATCTTCTAATATAGCGCCAGCATGATAGGCAAGAGATAAACCATCTCCAGTTGCAACAGATGAATTGGAAGTTTGACTATAAAGTTGACCAATCCCACCTGTTGCGAGAACTACATGTGTAGCGTAAATGATGTGTCTGTGACCATGTTCATCACTTACTAAAACACCAGTGCAACGACCTTCATCTATTTTTAATTCTAAAACGGTATGAAAAGGGAGTCGGGTTACTTTTTCTTGCGTTTGTTTAAGCAAGTAGTGCATTAAAATCTTCCCAGTTTGATCGCCACCTGCATGTAATATTCTTCGTTTAGTGTGTGCAGCTTCCTGACCAAGATCAGGTATCCCACTAGAAGTCGCGTCAAAAGGAAGGCCTTGTGACATTAATTTCTCCACAAGAGCTTTTCCTTCATGCACAAGAAGATCCACTCGTTCCGTGTTTGCATGATTTGCAGTGGCAAGCATCGTATCTAGGGCATGTGTCGAAGGTGAATCATAGGGAGCAAGGGAAGCTGCAATCCCGCCTTGTGCAAGAGATGTATTACTAGTGAAAGAATCTTCTTTTGTGAGGATGACAATTGACATGGAAGAGGGGAGAGAGTGAGCGAGCATCAACCCTGCGACACCACCACCGATTATGCAAATATCAAACATTGTTTACACCAACTTTACGATAAGTTTACAGATGTCTTGACACTATTAATGACATAAAGATAAAGTGATTACAAGTAGAAAATCTTATTTTGGAAGGAATTTGGTGAATAGATGATGATTTATTTAGATACAGCTGCCACATCACCAATGAGAAAAGAGGCAATAGACGCCTATATAGAAGCTGCAAAGACAGCTTTTGGGAATACACAAAGTTTGCATGATGCAGGTTCCACAGCTGCTGAATATATAACATCATGTAAACAAATGTGGGGCCGCTTTTTTAATGGGCGTGCCGAAGGTGTTTACTTTACAGCAAATGCTTCTGAAGGAAATCAATTCACGATTCGTTCTCTTTTAAGAGGTAGGCCTTCAGAATTTAGAGATATCATTACAACGAAATTAGAACATGCTTCTGTACTAACAACTATGCATGAGTTAGAAAAAGAAGGATACCGCATTCATTACATTCCGGTAGACTTATTTGGAGTCCTAGATATAAAAGAATTTGAACGAGCTGTGAATCAAAAAACGGCATTAGTTGTCATGCAACTTGTAAATTCTGAAATGGGTGCGATTCAACCTGTTGAGGCATGTGCAACTTATGCGAAGCAATTAGGTGTTCCTATTCATTGTGACATCGTTCAAGGCTTCGGAAAGATTCCGCTAGACTTGACTACTCTTGGCGTCACATCTGCCGTTTGCTCGGCACATAAGATCGGTGGACCAAAAGGAGTAGGGATCGTCTATATAGACCCTGCAGTACACTGGGAATCGGTTTATGAAGGCACAACACATCAGAATGGATTTCGTGGAGGTACAGTCGATGTTCCTGCCATTGTAGCAGCGACAATCGCCGCTAAATATGCGTTAGCTGAGCAACAGGATGCTTATCAACAGGCAATATATTTACAGGATTTTATGTCGTACAATTTACCCGAAGGTGTCCAACTTGTGGGGAACGTAGAAACAAAATCTCCTTTTATTCAAGGGTTGATTCTGCCGCATGTTGAGGGGCAATGGATGATGCTTGAATGTAATCGTCAGCAAATTGCAATTTCGACAGGAACGGCATGTAAAATAGGATTTGGAGAAGCGATGTCTGCTATGGGTGCAATCGGTTTTGAAAGTGACGTAGCAAGAAAATTTGTACGCATTTCTTTTAATCCACATACGACCCTTAGAGAAGTAAAAGCATTTATAGAAGTCGTAAATCAATCTTTGATTGAAAACAAAACGAGAGCCACCCAATAGCAGGTGGCTCTCGTTTTATGTATATAACAACTTGTGTAAGCATCAATTAATAACTGAACTTACATTGTGTAAATAAAATGAAATTCTAACAACCTTTACTTAACATTACCCTCATACTCTATATCAATGGCAAAAAAACAAAAACAAAAACAAAAACAACTTAACCGAATTGAATGTTCACTTTCAGAGGGAAATTTAAAAAACAAATTAAATAAAAAGCAGAAATGACTTGAAGTGAATCAAGTCATTTCTGCTTTTTTGTTAGTAGCTTAGAGTTACAAATGTACCTGGTAAGCTGGTGATTCTTGGTCGTTCCTGCTCCGCTTGTGTAGATTGTTGGTTTACAAAACCTAAAATAAGAAACGCAGCAAATAATGTAACTACTAATTTTTTCTTCATTATAATTCCTCCAGAAATGTAATAGACTTTTGTGAAAATTGATATTCAAGTGCTTTTTGGTACATTAATGATGAATTCTTATATTTTCTGTGGTGACTATATAAATCAGCTAGTTTTATAGCGTATTTATTTGCATGTCTGAAATCTTTAGTATGTTCAAAAAAATCTATAGAAGCCTTAAATAGGTCTTCATCCTTAAGATTATTATTGTGAAAAACACTATAAATTTTAAAGTGATGAAAATAAGAAAAGTTTTTATCTGTAAGGTTTGAATCTAATAAACTTAAACCTTTTCCACACCATTCAAGAATTTTATTTGTATTTTTTTGTTTAGAGTATTCCTTAATAATTGAAAATATAGTCAGTAAGTAACCATCTGTGTTTTTGTTGCTATTTAAACTTTCAATATAATAATCGATGGCTTTGGAATGGTTATTCTGTTGAGCGTATAAAAACCCTAAATTCTGAGCTATAATACCTTCATATTCTTGCAACTTTAAGTCTTTTGCAAGTTTTTTTGCAAGTAGATAACTTTCTTCTGCACTTTTATATTTAGAAGTAATAGTCTGGGCAATCCCAATGACTATATAACAATCAATCGCTCTTTTAAAAATTAAATTATCTTTATAAAAATTAAGAGCTTTAGTTGAGTATTCAATAGTATTTAACAAATGATTGTTGGAAAGATAAGAAATGCTTAAGGCATTATAGAAATCAGTAATTTCCCATTCATCCAGATGGAATGTACTAATAAGCTCTAAAGAAGTTTCGAGATGTTTAAGTGAGATTTTATATTGTTGATCAACATAAAATAGTAATCCAGAATTGGTGTTAAGTAAAAATTGTTGTCGAGGGTCAAACTTTTCTTGCATTTGCTCCAATGCATTCATAAGATTTTTCACAGTATCAATATCAGTATCAGTTATTAAATATAATCGAAATAAATAGAGATTATACGTATAGAAATTACTCTCATCTTTAAAGAGAAAATTTCTCTCCTTGTAGGATAGTAGCTTTTCCTTAATGTCATCTTTATTTCTATCAATAATTGCTTCTTTGTAAAGCAAATAAAGCTCGGATAGGAATTCAATTTCTTGTTCAGTAGAAATGTCCTCATAATCCAGGTTGAGTCTATCCGACAAAAGTTGCAGTACATCTTCACTAGGGAAGGTCTGGTTATTTTCAATCTTACTTAGGTAGGACGTTGAACAGATTCCTTTAGCAAGGCTAACTTGTTTCATATTCTGTTGTATGCGGGACATTTTTATGAGCAATCCTATATTATTCATATATCCACCTTTTATACTACTAGAGTAATTGAGCAATATCTACTACTTGAAGTTGGGAAACATAATGTGAATATCATTAAAAAAACGCGTGTTTTGGAAATAAGTTTCCCAACCTAATTATCTTCCTTATTCCATCTTAACGAATTATGATTATATTGTAACTAATTAAACAATTAATATGTCTATTCTTCGAATTTTAAATTTATTACAAATATTTAGCAACTAATAACTTTCAACAAACAAAACCATCATTAAAAAGGGAGCTGTTCACTATGTTTAGAGGAAGAATGTACAAATTGGATCGATTTGAAGAAGATTTAGCTGTTCTTTTAGAATTCCCTAGTGAATCAAATGTATTAGTAGTTCCAACAGATGACTTACATCATGATATGAAAGTTGGCGACGTATTATTAGTGGATATAAAAGAAGAAGGATTTAATATTTCTAAAGTGAACAAACGAACTGCTAATCAACAGAAGAATGTAGAACCAATTTGTCCATCTCAGAAAATTAGTAGTTACTATATCGACTACGAGCATGGTTGTTTAGTTTATACGACGGCAAGTTAACAATTGCGTTCAAAGACATTCTTGCCAATGTCTATGACATATATATATAAACCTGTAACTATTCCTACGACCTCGGGAAATAGCTACAGGTTTTTTGCATTTTATAAATCTTCCCAACAAGAAATCTTGTTTTTTTTGAACATATTTTCATTAGATAAGGCAAAGTATTTCGCTGCATTTTTGTATTTACTATTTTTATAATAGAAGTTGCCTAATAATAATGAGTACTTTTCAGTATGACGATAGTCTTTAATATCTCTAAAGAAATTATATGCACTTATGGTTGTTTTCTCAAAGAGTAGTTGGTCGGTTTCTCTAGCCAAATAAACGCTAAAATGGTGTGAGAATGTTTCAAAACCAGGGTTCTGATTTTCATTAATTAATGAAAGGCCAAATTTAGCCCACGTTATAATTTGCTGGGAATTCTTTAATTTTGAGTATTCTTTTACTAATGAATAAATAGTAGGTAATTTTTCATCATTATCTTTTCTAGATTCAAGACTCTCTAAAAAATATTGAATGGCTTTATCTGAATGACCTCTAACAGAAGCAGTATTTCCTAAGTTTTGTGTAATTATTGGGAAATGTTCTTTTAAATTAAGTTGTAATGCAATTTTTTGAGCGAGTAACAGATTTTGATAAGCTTTTTCATATTGATAAGAATTGTCTTGAGCAACAGCCAGCATTAAGTGACATTCAACAACTCGCGTATTGAAGAACCCATTCTTAAAAAACTCTAAAGATTTTAGAATGTATTCAATTGAAATGACCCAACGTTGTTGCGTTATGTAACAATGACCTAATTGGTAGTGAAAATCAGCTTCTTCCCATTTTTCCATATTAATCTTTTGGGAGTAAGTAATTGCTTTTTCATATGCTTGGAGTGTCGAATTAAAGTCTAATTTAAATGAATAATAGCTTCCCACACATGAGTTAAACAAAAACATCTGGTATTCATTAAAGTTCCCAGAAAGCTCAGATAAAGCCATAATCAACTCACTTGTGTCATGGCGGATATCTTGTACGATGAGGGTTAATCTTAGGACCATAAGTTGATAGGTATAATAGTTCGTTGAATCACTGAACAGATAACGTTCAGTATTAATTTCCTTTAGTTGTATAGCTGCAAGTTCACGGTCTTTATTCATGACTGCATTAAAATTGATTTCCCGTATTTGTTTAAGATAACTTTCATCGTTTAAAGTTTTATTTTGGCTGATCGATAGTTCAAGTCGTTTTAATAGTAAATCGATTACCTCTTGGCTTGGTACAATTGAATTATTTTCAATTTTACTGAGGTAAGAAGGGGTACAAATCCCTTGAGCTAATGTTATTTGTTTCATATTCTTTCTAACTCTCTCAAGCTTGATAACGTGTCCAAAGTTATTCATAATTGTTTGCTCCTTAGTTGCACGCATTTTACAAGTCTAACTTTAATTCTACTATACGGTGAATGGACTTTAAATAAAAGGTTGTATAGGAAATATATTTCTTGAATTTACTGTTTTTATGCTTAAAATGTGAATACTTTCCCAACTTATTCGACATTTTTCGACGTTTTTTTCAAGTAGACTAGTACTAGAGAAAAGATTTGAAGAAATATTGTGTATTATGGAGGGGAGAGATGGCATGAAGTATGCAACGTTGGGGTTCGTTCTCGTTGAGATAGCTTTTAGTTTGTTGCTTATACCCAAGAAAGGCACTCTGACTAAACCAATTCACTTTATTGCAATCACTTTTTTTTCGTTGCTTATGATCTATGCGATAGGTACCTTGCTCCCAATTATGGGTGAAGGTGTAGATGTTGTGTTGAAACATATGAACACAGATGCATTTCGATTTTAAACGTGATATTACAAATAATGTTTTATAATACATAGTAGCGGGAAATAGTTGATTCACAATTGGGTTATAATAATTCATTAAAAAGTGAGAAAGATAAAAAGCCAAACCTTTTTGATTCAAAAAGGTTTGGCTTTTTTACAATCACATTTTTTCCAAAGGATTCACAGCAGGCCCTTCTAAAACTTCTCCTTTATAAGAGAAACGTGAACCGTGGCATGGACAATCCCACGAACGTTCCCCGTCATTCCAATGTACATCACAACCTAAATGGGTACATGTTGGTTTGACTAAGTGAAGTTGACCATTTTTATCCTTATAGGCACCTGTTTTATGGTTATCCACCATTACAATGCGTCCTTCATCATTTTTTAAATCATCCACAGAGTCTGAAGGACGATTGAATTTACCAGTCACTAATTCTTTTGCGACATTAGTGTTCATTTTCACAAAATGTTTAATGTCTTCTTTTTTAATTTTTGTTCGAGTTGGTGAGTATAAGGCCGAATATGAATTAAATTTATTTTGTGCGAGATCTGCAAGTAAAAGACCTGCCATTGTTCCATTCGTCATCCCCCATTTATCGAATCCCGTTGCTACAAACACATCAGAAAAGCCACTCGTCATTTCCCCAATATAGGGTAGACGATCGAGGGTCTCATAATCTTGAGCTGACCAATGACTATCGATGGATTCAACCGCAAAATGTTGTTTGGCAAATTGAGTTAGCGTTTTATAACGATCATTAGTAGAGTCATCATGACTAGAGTCTTCATGCTGTCCGGTTTTGTGTCCTTCTCCCCCGACTATCACATAACTTTCCCCTTTTTCTCCTTTCGCTGTTCGAATGGAGCGGGTTGGCTTTTCGACATTAATGTACATGCCATCTAGGTCAACACTAGGTACTTTTACACAAACTACGTAGGAACGTTGAGGTGACAAGCGTGAAAAATAGAGACCTTCTTTATCATTAAATGGAAAATGACTTGTTACTAGAACTTGTTTGGTCTTAATTTTATTCCCTTCGATCGTTTCAATGAGAATATTTTCACCATGAATTAGTGTTGCTGCGCGCGTATTTTCGTGAAAAGTCACCCCTAGATTTTGTGCTTCTTTAACTAATCCATACATATATTTGACCGGATGAAATTGTGCTTGATTAGGTAATGTTAACGTTTCACTAACTGGAAATGGAAGCTCATTTTTGGAAGTGGACAGGTCACCAGGGATTCCAAGTTGTTCATAAGCTGATTTCTCTTTCTTCAATTGTTCAACACCTTCAGGAGTTTGTGCGTAGAGAACAGCATGTCTTTCTTCAAAATCACAATCAATAGAAAGGGTGTCTATCCAATCTTTTATTTGTTCGAGTGCATGTTGATTGGCATCAAAATATTGACGTGCTTGCGTCTTACCAAATATTTTCGTTAATTCATCATAAATAACTCCGTGCTGGGCAGTTATTTTAGCCGTCGTAAACCCTGTTGTCCCACTGACGATTTTACTACCTTCAATAACCGTTACATTGACACCTTCTTTAGCAAGTACATACGCTGCGGTAATGCCCGCAATTCCAGCTCCGACAATACAAACATCCGTTGTGATATCCGAATCTAATGCTGGAAATGTTTTGTTTGATAGTTTTTTTCTCCAATATGATTTTGTGAATTTTGGCAACTCGAGTGCACACATAGTAAACCCTCCCACTCATTATTTACTAGTCATTACCTATTTCGAAGGAAAACAATCAATTACTATAGGAATAATTTGTTGAAAATTAAAGGGAAACTCTTACGGTTGTCGAAATAGTATAGATGCGACAACGATAAATGAGGAGGAAATAGCGTGATAAAGCGTAAATTGACGATAGAAGATTTAAATAGATTGGTGTCGGTTACACAGCCTACTTTGGCGCCGAATCAACAAGAAGCGGTTTTTGTTCAAACAAAAATTGATGAAAAAGAAAATACATATCAAGCAAATTTATGGCATGTAGATTTAGCTTCCAAAAAAGTAACTCAATGGACACATGGAAAAGAAAAAGTTTCAAGCCCAACATACTCTCAAGATGGAACAGAGCTTGCTTATCTTTCCACGCGTGAAGATATAAATCAATTATATGTAGTACCTACTAACGGCGGAGAAGCACGCAAAGTTACATCATTAGAGAAAGGTGTAACTAGCTTTTTATGGTCTCCATGTGGAAAGAAAATTTGGTTTGTGGCTTCTTTAAAAGAAGGAAAGCTTTTTACTGACGATCCGGAAAAAGAAGAAAATAAAAAGCCTGAACCTTATATAGTGGATAAAATGAAGTACAAAATGGATGGTACGGGTTTACTTCCTCAAGATACCTATAAGCATATTGGCGTCATTGATACTCAAACGGGTGAAGTGACACAATTTACAGAAGGTAATTATTCGTATGCCTTGCACGCTATTTCTCAAGATGGAACGAAAATCGTATTCAGTGTTAACCGTTCTGAAAATCAAGACTTTGAATTCCGTCAACCGTTGTATTTGGTAGATGTAGAATCGAAACAGGAAACGACGATTATTGAAGAAGATGGAAATTTTGGTGGAGCCGCGTTTTCATTTGATGACGCGAAGTTAGCGTTTGTAGGGAGTGAAGGAGCTTACAAGAATGCGACTCATTCGGAACTTTATGTCTACGATATAGAGTCAGGTTCACGGGAAGTTTTGACGGAAGGCATTGATGCTCCGGTGGGAGATTATGTCGTTGCAGATCATCAACAAGGATCAAATGCACCAAGTGTTGTGTGGACGAAGGATAATCATCTGTATTTCCAAGTTTCAACAATGGGCGACGTACGTTTATATGCTGCTTCTTTAGAAGGAGAAATGTATCCAGCTACGGGTGACGATGAACATGTATATGGTTATGATGTAGCGAAATCTGGTGAGTTTGCGCTCGTTACTATTTCAAATCCTACGAAAGTCGGCGAACTCTATCTACATACAATCGCTACGGGTGAACGACAAGCTTTAACTTCATTCAATGCGTCATTTGAAAACGAAGTTGAACTTATTCCAGCACAAGCTATTTTTTACAAGGGGGCAAAAGAGTGGGACGTTCATGGTTGGCTAATGAAACCAACAGGTTATGTAGAAGGACAAAAGTATCCGTTAATTGTCGAGATTCATGGTGGTCCACACGCAATGTATGCCAATACATTTTTCCATGAGCTTCAGCTTTTAACAGCACAAGGGTATGGAGTTCTTTATGTAAATCCACGTGGAAGTCACGGTTATAGCCAACAATTTGTAGATGCTGTACGAGGCGATTATGGGGGTGGCGACTATGAAGATATTATGGCAGGCTTGGACTTCGTTTTATCCGAAAATACCTGGATAGACGAAAGTCGTCTTGGTGTAACGGGTGGAAGTTACGGTGGCTTTATGACGAACTGGATAGTCGGTCATACAAATCGATTTAAAGCAGCTGTTACACTGCGTTCTATTTCGAACTGGGTCAGTTTCTTTGGTGTTTCTGATATTGGTTATTATTTTAGTGATTGGCAAATTGGGGCAGATATGACAGACGTGGAAAAGTTGTGGGACCATTCTCCACTGAAATATGCCAAAAATATTGAAACGCCTTTATTAATTATGCACAGTGAAAAAGATTTCCGTTGTCCAATCGAACAAGCAGAGCAACTCTATATCACGTTGAAACAAATGAAGAAAGAAACTGGCTTTGTACGTTTCCCAGACTCTGACCACAACTTGTCACGGACTGGCTATCCTAATTTACGTTATGCAAGGCTGAAACAAATCACAGAATGGTTTGATAAATATCTATGAAGTGATGTTACTTAAACGATGGAGTTGGACATGTATTTATTAATAAGTTTTAGAATTTCTAATAATTTTTAACAAGGACCCCTTTCGTAAATAGAAAGGGGTCCTTTACGATTTGAGGGTAGAAAAAAAGAATAAACTATGTTATAAATAAGTCTATTAACCTAATACCAAGTAAACAGGTTGGAATAATATATATAAAAAGGAGAATTTACTATGGGACGTGAATTCGTAGAAATATTTGATGAGTGGGTACATTCTTATGATGAGTCAGTTTCTGGCAAAGATCCTGAATATCGGGATGTATTTGCAAAATATGATGAAATTCTTTTGGCAGTTGCAAAAAAATCTTTTGGTACGGTTGTTGAATTTGGCACAGGAACTGGCAACTTAACGGCGAAGTTAATAGCAGCCGGTTATTCGGTTATTGGCATTGAACCAAACGCTGCGATGCGCACTGTAACAGCGAAACGTTTTCCTGAATTGACGATAATAGATGGTGATTTATTAGTTTTTGAGGCACCTCAAAAAGTCGATACGTTTGTCAGTACGTATGTATTTCACCATTTAAAAGATCCTGATAAAGAAAAAGCTTTATCCTTATATGCTAGTTTACTGCCTATTGGTGGTAAAATTGTATTTGCAGACACAGTATTTACGTCTGAAGAAGCAAAACAAGCTCAGATTTCAAAAGAACGTGCACGTGGTTTTAACAATGTAGCAGACGACTTGGAACGTGAGTACTACACTACGATTCCTGTTTTGACAGAAACATTTGAAAAAGCAGGATTTACTGTTCAATTTGAACAGATGAATGATTTTGTGTGGCTAATGGATGCAATTAAAAAATAAGGAGTGGAACCGATGAAACAGATGAATGTTGAAAGTTTTAACTTGGACCATACGAAAGTAATAGCACCATATGTACGATTAGCAGGACAAAAACTAGGCATAAATGGCGATGAAATTTTAAAATATGATATTCGTTTTAAGCAACCAAATAAAGAACATATGGAAATGGCTGGGTTACATTCTATTGAGCATTTAATGGCTGAAAACATCCGTAACCATACAGATAAAGTGGTAGATATGAGTCCAATGGGATGCCAAACTGGATTTTATTTGGCCGTTATCAATCATGACAACTACGAAGAAATCTTAACTATTTTAGAAAAAACGTTGGAAGATGTTTTGCAAGCAACTGAAGTTCCAGCTTGTAATGTGTTGCAATGTGGATGGGCTGCTAACCACAGTTTAGAAGGAGCAAAAGACATCGCGCGCGATATGTTAGCGAAGAAAGATGAGTGGCGTACGGTATTTGCGGAGGAAGCATAATGAATGTATACGGTAGCGTTCATGAACTGATTGGGAATACTCCAGTCGTAGAAATTAAAAATATCGACATTCCAAATAACTGTCGTATTTTTGCTAAGCTTGAGTTTATGAACCCAGGTGGTAGTGTAAAAGATCGTTTAGGAGTGTCTTTATTAAAAGATGCTGAAGAATCGGGTAAACTGCAACCAGGTGGAACAATTATAGAGCCTACAGCAGGTAACACAGGAATTGGTGTAGCTTTAGCCGCAATCGGTAAAGGCTACATAGTTAAATTTGTTGTTCCACAAAAATTCAGTATGGAAAAACAAACATTAATGCGTGCACTTGGTGCTGAAATAGTAAATACACCGACTGAACTTGGAATGAAAGGTGCCATTAAAAAAGCTGAGGAGCTCGTAAAAGAAACCCCGGGTGCTTTTTCACCGTCACAATTTTCCAACCCAGCAAACCCGGAAACTTATGTTCACACATTGGGACCTGAACTTTGGCGTGATTTAGACGGCCAAATTGACGTCTTTGTCGCAGGAGCAGGTTCTGGTGGAACATTTATGGGCACTTCAACGTATTTGAAAAGCCAGGATTCTAATATTAAGACGGTAATTGTTGAACCCGAAGGATCCATTATAAATGGAGGAGAACCAGGTTCTCATTATACGGAAGGCATAGGCATGGAATTTTTGCCAGCCTATATGGACAAAGAGTATTTTAACGCGATTCATACCGTTACTGATAAGAATGCTTTTGCAAAACTAAGAGTGTTGGCTAAAGAAGAAGGTCTTCTTGTTGGCAGTTCTTCAGGAGCAGCGTTTTATGCTGCTTTAGAAGAAGCGAAAGTTGCCAAACCAGGCAGTCATATTGTAACTATTTTTGCTGACTCAAGTGAACGCTACTTAAGTCAAAATGTCTATGAGTTATTAAAGGAGGACGATTTAAAATGAGAATTAAAACGAAATTAATTCACGCTGGAATCGTTGGAGATGAAACGACAGGTGCCGTTTCTACACCTATTTATCAAGTTAGCACGTATAAACAAGATGCAGTAGGAGATTTCCGGGGATACGAATATTCACGTACAGGGAATCCTACTCGTCATGCCCTTGAAGTATTAATTAGTGATTTAGAAGGTGGCCACGCTGGCTTTGCTTTTGGTTCAGGGATGGCAGCTATTAGTTCTGTAATGATGCTATTTAATGCAGGAGATCATATTGTCATGACGGATGACGTATATGGCGGTACATACCGTGTCATGACAAAAGTGTTAAACCGTTTTGGCATTGAATCAACATTTGTCGACTCTTCAAATATCGCTGAATTTGAAGCGGCAATTCAGGAAAACACAAAAGCAGTATTTTTAGAAACACCGACCAATCCTTTGTTGAAAGTAACGGATATCGCAGAAATTGTAAAACTCGCAAAATCAAAAGGATTATTAACAATTGTCGATAGCACATTTATGACGCCTTACTTGCAACAACCGATCTCACTAGGTGCTGACATTGTTTTGCATAGTGCAACGAAGTATATTGGTGGTCACAGTGATGTTGTAGCTGGTTTAGTTGTTGTAGCGACAGAACAATTAGCTAAAGACTTGCATACTGTTCAAAACTCAGTTGGTGCGATTCTAGGTCCACAAGATTCATGGTTACTTATTCGTGGATTAAAAACACTAGGTATTCGTATGGAAGAAACGAATTCAAATGCACAACGTATTGCTGAATTCTTAGTGGCACACGAAGCGGTAGGGAAAGTGTACTACCCAGGATTAGAAGCTCATGCAGGTCATGATATTATGAAGAAACAAACGACCGGTTTTGGTGGGATGATTTCGTTTGACGTGGGAAGCACTGAAAAAACAACACAATTGTTGAAAAAATTACGTTATTTCACATTAGCTGAAAGTCTAGGGGCAGTTGAAAGTTTAATTTCTGTTCCAGCTCAAATGACGCACGCTTCAATTCCTGTAGAGCGTCGTCAAGAATTAGGGATTGTTGACGGGTTAGTTCGTATCTCTGTGGGTATCGAGGATATAGAAGATTTACTTGAAGATTTAGAGCAAGCACTAGCTTAAAGTTGGTAAAGGTATGTAAAAAATCTATTTAAAGATTAAAGAAGCTAATTACCTACTCAATATAGGTAATTAGCTTCTTTTTTGTCTGTATGAATATATTCCCTTAAGTTTTTCGGACTTTTCCGCAGTCCTATTTGTTAGGGAAAGTTAAAATGTAAACATTATTTCTAAGGCCTTAAAAAACGAAATATGCCACCGAAATGGCTTTTTGTTATTTTCCTTTAAACACAGGTTTGCGTTTTTCACCAAAAGCAATTAATGCTTCAACGCGGTCTTCTGTTGGAATGGTTATTTCATAAGCTTTACGTTCAATATTTAAACCAGTATGCAAGTCAGCGTTCATGCCATGTTTAACAGCAAATTTCGCTTGTTGCAAGGCAATCGGTCCGTTCGCAAGCATCATATCAGCGAATTTTCCTGTTTCGTCTAGTAAACTATTCTCTGAAACCACTTTTGTCAAAATACCATAAGACAAAGCTTCTTCCGCTTTTAATCGACGAGCAGTTAAGATTAATTCTAATGCTTTTGCTTCTCCAATTAAGCGAGGTAAACGCTGAGTACCACCTGCTCCTGGAATGATTCCTAAGCTCGTTTCGGTTAAACCGAGTACAACATGGTCAGCTGCGATGCGGAAATCACACGCAAGCGCTAGTTCCATTCCTCCACCAAATGCGTAACCGTTCATCATAGCTATCGTAGGTTGAGGTAAGTTTTCAATTGTTGAAAACACTTCCCCTATTTTATAGATATTACGTTTTACTTGTTGCTCAGTTAATGTTTTCCGCTCTTTTAAGTCTGCCCCTACACTAAATGCTTTTTCTCCAGAACCTGTGAAAATAACAACGCGAATGTCTGGATTAATACGAATGGACTCTGCTATATGACCAAGATCACGCAGCATTTCATAGTTAAAGGCGTTCATAGAATCAGGACGGTTTAATGTGACGATGGCTAAATTTCCGTTTTGTTCGTAGCGAATGGCTTCCATAGTAATTCCTCCTTATGTTGTTCACAATATAGAAATTTTTTCTCTTACAAAACATATCACTATTTGGACGTTGTTACCATCTCTCTCTATAATGAATTCAAGGGAGGCTCTCCAAATGGATCGTTTAGCAATCTATCGGATTTATCGCATTGTCTGGATGTCCGTAAAATTTTTCACGCAAGTAACGCTTTTTCAGCGTCGATATAAAGGACGTTTTACACCTGTAGTAAACGAAAAATGGGAACGTCTTGTGACGAAACAAGCGAAAGAATACAAACGTACTGCGCTTAAACTAGGCGGGCTAATGATTAAAATGGGGCAGTTTTTATCCACACGTGCTGACATTATGCCGCCTTCATTTATAGAAGAACTAGAAGGATTAACAGATCGTGTGCCTGCTGTTCCTAGAATGAAAGCCATTGCTCTTCTAGAAGAAGAGTGGAATACGTTACATACCGATTATGTCACAAATTTATCGGATAAACCGGTCGCATCTGCATCTATTGGTGAAGTTTATAAAGGTATGTTAAAAGATGGCACACCTGTAGCGGTTAAAATTCAACGCCCAGATATTGATCGTATTTTACGCTCTGATTTCCGTGCCATGAAAATTGTCATTTGGTTAGCCAAACGCTTTACGGCATTTGGTAAACAAATTGATTTTAACTTATTGTATAACGAAATGGTTGATACGATTGGTGCAGAGCTTAATTTTTTGCAAGAATTGCGTAATGGTCGTAGTTTTTCGGGTCGTTTTGAAGCAATGCCTGGTGTTCGTTTTCCTGTGTATTATGATGAATTTTCTACACGTCGTGTCCTTGTAATGGAATGGATTGAAGGAGCACGTATCACTGATCTTGCATTTATTGACGCGAATGGAATAGATCGTCGCGATTTATCGGAGCGATTATTCCAGTTGTTTTTAGAACAAGTATTAAACGGCGGACAATTTCATGCTGATCCTCACGGCGGAAATATACTAATTAAGCCAGATGGTACGATTGTATTAATTGATTTTGGAATGGTAGGATCCATTACTACAGATGAAGCACGTTCTGTATTGAAAGTCGTCGAAGGGATCATTTTTAAACAATACGAACAAGTATTAGATGGTCTAGAAGAATTACGGTTCTTGTTGCCTCAAGCGGATCGTCGAATACTCGCTGATGCAATTTCACGAGTAGTTGCAGCTTATGAATCGGAAGAATTAACACAGATGGATAGCTTTGTTGTGGATCGATTACTAGATGATATAAAAGGAATTGTTCGTACACAACCTGTGCAACTTCCTGCAGAATTTGCCTTTTTTGGCCGAGCTGTTTCAACGCTTATTGGTGTTCTCCACGTTCTTGATCCAAAGGTTGATTTACTGGCTATTGCCCGACCACGCGTTTTGGAATGGGCAACGACACAAAAAGGTGGAGAAAAATCATTTTCAAAAGAAGATGTGCTGCGTCTTGCTTTAAATGCGGTTGGTCCATTACGTTCCCTCCCACAAAAGGTGCTCACGTTTTTAGAAGAACCGACACGAATGCGCGAATATATGCAAGCACGAGATACACGAGAGCAAGTAGAGCGCTCACGACTACAAACGCGTATGTTTGCAGGAACCGTTTCAGTGTTATCACTAGCCTCAACATTGTTTGGAGTTTGGAATGAACATATTCCGCTAATTGCTACATCTGGATTTTTCTTTTTGATAGCAGCCTTTGTTTTTAAAGGGAAATCACCTAAATAATTTAAAGCCATCTCTTTGTGGGGTGGTTTTTTTACAAAATAAGAAAGTATATAAATTTAGTGAGCCATGAATCCAGTATTCCGGGTATTTTAAGGAGTAGCGCCACCTGCGCTTCAATCAACTAGTGTGAATTTATCCATCATTACAACGAATTCTATTTTTAGTGACAATTATTTGAAATCTTGAGCGATGCAAAGCTAGCAGGAATACTTCTTCTACACTATTTTTAAAAAGAGAAATACTTGCTCAAAATACCAGAATTTCAGTGTTCATCTACTCGTCGCAAAGATATTTGACGAATGACAGTTCGTCCAATATCTTTCCTACGGGATTAGCGGGACAGGTGAGACCCCGCAGTGGAGCGCTAAGTGGAACAAAGGCTAAGATACGTCACATCATGTGTTGGCCTGAGGAGACTCTCCGCCCGCCCCGTAGAAGCGTCCGCCTGTTTCTGCATCGCTACGCTAGCTTCGAAACATGAAAGTGCGCTGTAACGGAAATCAAAGTTGATACTGTATGGAATATCCCTTTAAACTGATACTTTAATCATCTGTACTTTCTTAAAGGACCGGGCGTACTTTGCCCGGTTTTTCTTATGTCTTTTTAGGTTGAACAATTCTATCTATCTCATATACAAGTTAACCTGAAGTGAGATATAGCAAGGCTTTTAATGAGAAATACCCTAAATTCCCACTTGTAATTTCTTGAAATGAGCGTACAATATAAAATACGAACAAACGTTCTTTAAGGAGGTAGAAAGATGCCGCTCATTCCATCCGAAAGTTTGCCTTATTTCGAGAAAATGATTTATTTGCCCATGGTGTTAACCATTTTAGAGCGCGACCGAGAATCTGTGGAAAAGGGTTCCTTCAAATTGAAGAAACCTTATGTTGCGATGATTGATCATGCCGTAAAAGTAGCACAACGTGATGTGAAAGATACTAAATTGTATTTGCGTCAACATAATATGAAAGTCATTCGTGGCAAGCGCGATGACACTTTTACGGAATATGTTTTTTACCATAGTGGGTATGAAGAACATCGTCGATATTTAAATGTGCGCTTGCGTAATCGGGTAGAGGAACTGCTTGGTGTGTATTTGTCGATTGCAAAACAAGTGAATTGATATAGATATAGGGAAAGAAAGCGGAAGCGAAAGTAAAAAAAGCCCTCTCAAAAAACAAAGGGCTTAAAAATATATGTACTATTTTTTAGTTGTTTTATTAGTTGGCATAAGTATTGACTGAGAAAAAGGATGGTCAATTTTGGTGCGCTTTTTTTGGAATCCCCTCGTGAGGAAATGGGAAAACGTATGTTGTCTGCACATCGTTGATTGAGATACATTTACCGGGAGAACAAATGAGTTGGTGAAATGCACTAAACATCGATTGTGAGAGTCAAAAGTAAAGAAATCGATAGCAGAAGAAGAAAACCAAATACTCCCTTCAGATTCTCCAGAAAGAGTCGGAAACATTATTAAAGGAACGCCATAATCATGCGAAATCAAAAGAGGTGGTTTGTGTACACGCCCAATTACTTCGCGAGAGTAAAATGTAGCTAGTTTATACGAATTACCATAATAAATAAGCGATTTTTTAATAATGGAACTTGGCTTCATTTTTACTAGAAATTCAGTATGATTTTCAATTACTCGGGTGTAAAGTTTATTCTCAATTCGAATTGGTACAAGTGCAATTGTATTGAATGAAACAAGGTAATTCGATGCTGCTGAACAGTTTTTATCCATAAGTCACATCCCCTATTTTAGACTACAAATTCTATTGTAGAGAAATTTTGGGATTATGCAATAGTATTTTATTAATAATTAAAAATATTTAGAAGAAAATAAATTATAGGGAATTTTCAGAAAAAAACATTTGCAAATTTATAGTATTATTAATTATAATAGATAAAAGGCATCCGAGGTGATTGCAATGGATAAGTACTATTCATATGCTGATTTTCTAAAAGCGATGGGGCGAAATCAAACCGTTAGTGAAGCGGAAAAACTGTTGAACGATATCTACATGGATTTGTTTTTAAATCATGTACATCGAGAGCAACGAAAAGAACGCTTGCTTACCTTGATTGATGGTGCGCTCGATCAAAAAGATGAGGGGTCATTTGTAACTTACGCAAGCGAACTACGTCAATTGCATCAAGATAGTGTGTAATAAGTGTTTCTATAGACATGTGATTCATCCGCTCTTTTCGAAGAGCGGATTTTCTTTATGTCTAGTTCCGAAGTCGAACTAATGTCGAACTAATAAGGTACTTTCTGTTTTTCATGTTGTATAGCTTCAAGTGCTAGTCTGCAGCGTCCCTTTATGGAATAAAAATGTCGCTTTTTCGCCTTTCAAGGTTCCATCACAGGTGTCGATCAAGCCCAACTTTTCGTTTCTTTAGTCTAGTTTCGACCGCCAGCCCGCACCTAATCTTGGGCAAACAGGGTGTGGCTGATGAAGGAGTCGCAACAAGATTTCTTAGCACTGCATTTTGGTTTCCTTCCTAAACTTATTCGCAAACAGGTTTCCGAGTCGTTCCTTCTAGGGGCAGTGTCGAGCTCTCCACTTTTCTTTCAAAAAAACATACGTTCGCTTTTTGTTCGTATTCAATTGGGGAATATGATAAAATATAAACAATAAATAAAAATAATTTAGCACAGATAAAATAGACATTTACGCTCTTAATAAGGAGAGGAAACCATGGAACAATCTTTTGATTTGCAGGCTCCTTATAAACCAGATGGAGACCAACCACAGGCGATTCGTGAATTATTAAAGGGAATAGAAGAAGGTAGAAAATATCAAACTTTGCTCGGTGCGACGGGTACTGGCAAGACATTTACCGTTTCTAATGTAGTAACAGAAATAAAAAAACCTACACTGGTCATGGCCCATAATAAAACACTTGCTGGACAACTGTATAGTGAGTTTAAAGAGTTCTTTCCTAATAATGCGGTGGAGTATTTCGTTAGTTTCTACGATTACTATCAACCGGAAGCTTATATGCCTCAAACTGATACGTATATTGAAAAAGACTCCAGCATTAATGAAGAAATTGATAAGCTACGTCACTCTGCGACGTCGGCTTTATTCGAACGTGAGGATGTCTTAATAGTTGCATCTGTTTCATGTATATACGGGTTGGGTAATCCTGAAGAATACCGCGAGATGGTCTTATCACTACGAATGGGTATGGAAATCGAACGTAATCAATTGCTTCGTAGACTAGTGGACATCCAATATGAACGAAATGATATAAACTTTATGCGTGGAAAGTTCCGTGTACGTGGAGATGTTGTTGAAATTTTCCCAGCTTCTCGAGATGAGCGCTGTATACGAATTGAATTTTTCGGGGACGAAATTGATCGAATTCGGGAAGTGGATGCTTTAACTGGTGAAATCATCGGTGAACGTGAACATGTTGCGATTTTCCCTAATTCCCACTTTGTTACTCGTGAAGAAAAATTGTTAAAAGCAATTGAAAACATTGAAATCGAATTAGAACAACAACTAAAGGTTCTTCGCAGTGAGGATAAGTTATTAGAAGCACAGCGGTTGGAGCAACGTACTCGTTACGACTTAGAGATGATGAGAGAGATGGGCTTTTGTTCAGGGATTGAAAACTATTCCCGACATTTAACACTTAGAGAGCCAGGGGCCACACCCTATACATTGCTTGATTACTTCCCAGATGACTTCTTAATGGTGATCGATGAAAGCCACGTGACATTACCGCAAGTGAGAGGGATGTTCAACGGTGACCAAGCACGTAAAAAAATGTTAGTAGAACATGGCTTCCGTTTACCGTCTGCAATGGATAATCGACCGTTAACATTCCAAGAATTTGAGGGGCATATGAGTCAAGCGATTTTCGTTTCAGCAACACCAGGGGCCTATGAATTGGAACACACACCAGAGATGGTTGAGCAAATTATTAGACCAACAGGACTGTTAGACCCTACAATCGATATTCGCCCTAGTGAGGGACAAATTGATGATTTAATTGATGAAATTCGTCAACGTTCAGAACGTAATGAACGTGTGCTTGTTACCACATTAACGAAAAAAATGTCTGAAGATTTGACCGATTACTTAAAAGAAATTGGAATCAAAGTAAACTACTTACACTCAGAAATAAAAACACTTGAACGGATTGAAATTATTCGAGAACTTCGAATGGGAGTTTATGATGTATTGATTGGAATTAATCTGCTGAGAGAAGGATTAGACATACCAGAAGTGTCGCTCGTAACCATATTAGATGCAGATAAAGAAGGGTTTTTACGTTCTGAACGCTCACTCATTCAAACAATGGGACGTGCAGCTCGAAATGCAAATGGACATGTCATCATGTATGCTGACCGCATGACGGATTCGATGACGAAAGCGATTGGAGAAACAGATCGACGTCGTAACATTCAAATCGAGTATAACGAGAAACATGGAATTACACCTAAAACTATTCAAAAGAAAATTCGCGATACTATTCGTGCATCTCATAATGCAGAAGAAACATCTAGTTATATGGAAAAAGTGACAAAAGGTAAGAAGTTAACGAAAGATGAGAAAAAAACGCTGTTGTTAACGCTAGAAAAAGAAATGAAGGACGCAGCGAAGGCGCTCGATTTCGAACGAGCTGCCGAACTTCGCGACACGATTTTGGAACTGAAAGCGGAAGGATGAAGCGAATTGAAAAAACAAGAAATTCGTATACAAGGTGCACGTGCACATAATTTAAAAAATATAGATATAACCATTCCACGAGATAAGCTTGTCGTTATGACAGGGTTGTCTGGTTCTGGTAAATCATCACTCGCTTTCGATACCATTTATGCAGAGGGGCAAAGACGCTATGTCGAATCGTTATCAGCCTACGCACGTCAGTTTTTAGGGCAAATGGACAAGCCCGATGTGGATGTAATTGAAGGTTTGTCGCCTGCAATTTCTATCGATCAAAAAACGACAAGTAGAAACCCACGCTCTACAGTAGGTACTGTAACCGAGATTTACGATTATTTACGTTTATTATTTGCTCGTGTAGGAAAGCCGATATGTCCCAATCATGGAGTGGAAATATCTTCTCAAACTATCGAGCAAATGGTTGATCGTTTAATGGAATTCCCGGAACGTACACGTATGCAAATTTTAGCACCAATTGTCTCTGGTCGAAAAGGGACCCACGCTAAAATGCTAGAAGATGTGAAAAAGCAAGGCTATGTACGTGTTCGAGTAAACGGTGATTTAATGGATTTAGATGACGATATTAATTTAGATAAAAATAAAAAGCACGATATTGAAATTGTTATTGACCGGGTTGTAATAAAAGAAGATATCGCCGCAAGACTTGCTGATTCTTTGGAATCTGCACTGAGACTTGCAGATGGACGTGTATTAATTGATGTCATGGAACACGAGATATTGTTGTTTAGTGAACATCATGCTTGTCCTATTTGTGGATTTTCAATAGGTGAGTTAGAACCACGTATGTTTTCATTTAACAGTCCTTTCGGTGCGTGTCCTGAATGTGATGGTCTTGGTACGAAGCTGGAGGTCGACCAAGAACTTGTCATACCTGATTGGTCAAAATCGTTAAACGACGGTGCTATTGCCCCGTGGGAACCAACAAGTTCGCAATACTATCCACAACTATTAGCTGCCGTTTGCAAGCATTATAAAATAAATATGAATAAGCCTGTCGACAAGTTGCCAAAAGATCAAATAGATAAAATTATTCATGGATCCGGTACAGATAAAATTCGATTCCGATACGAAAATGATTTCGGACAAGTTCGAGATAATGAAATATATTTTGAAGGTGTTTTAACAAATATCGAACGTCGTTATAAAGAAACGTCTTCGGATTATATTCGAGATCAAATGGAAAAGTATATGGCAAAACAAGCTTGTCCAACATGTAAGGGATATCGCTTAAAGCCGGAAACATTAGCTGTAAAAGTTGCATCACTTCATATCGGACAAGTAACGGCATTTTTTATTCAAGAGGCCGATGCATTTTTCAAATCACTGGAATTATCTGAAAAAGACATGCAAATTGCACGACTCATTTTACGTGAACTCCACGAACGACTTGGTTTCCTTCTTAATGTTGGTTTAGATTACTTAACGTTAAGTAGGGGTGCGGGTACGTTATCAGGTGGTGAGGCTCAGCGCATTCGCTTGGCAACTCAAATCGGTTCACGATTAACGGGAGTACTTTATATATTAGATGAACCTTCAATTGGCTTGCATCAGCGTGATAATAATCGACTGATTTCCACACTTAAAAATATGCGAGATATTGGTAACACTTTAATTGTTGTTGAACACGATGAAGATACGATGATGGCTGCGGATTATTTAATAGATGTAGGTCCTGGAGCAGGAGTCCATGGTGGTGAAATCGTGGCATCTGGAACACCGACACAAGTAATGAAGAACACTAAGTCCATAACAGGTCAATATTTAAGTGGCAAGAAATTTATTGCGCTTCCAGCAGAACGTCGAAAACCAGATGGTCGAATAATTTCGATTAAAGGAGCGACGGAAAATAACTTAAAAAATGTTACGGTGGATATCCCGCTTGGTATCTTTACTGCTGTTACGGGTGTTTCAGGTTCAGGGAAAAGTACGTTAATCAATGAAGTTTTGCATAAATCACTCGCACAAAAGTTAAATGGTGCTAAAACAAAACCAGGACAACATAAAGAAGTGACTGGTATCGAACAGCTTGAAAAAGTTATTGATGTTGACCAATCACCGATTGGGAGAACACCAAGATCAAATCCAGCAACATATACAGGCGTTTTCGATGATATTCGTGATGTTTATGCATCAACGAACGAAGCGAAAGTACGAGGCTACAAAAAAGGCAGGTTTAGTTTCAACGTTAAAGGTGGGCGCTGTGAAGCATGCCGAGGAGACGGCATTATTAAAATTGAAATGCATTTCTTACCTGACGTATATGTTCCGTGTGAAATTTGTAATGGAAAGCGTTACAACCGTGAAACACTTGAAGTGAAGTATAAAGGAGAAAATATTGCGGACGTATTAAAAATGACTGTTGAAGATGCACTTAAATTCTTTGTAAACATTCCAAAGATTAGCCGTAAACTTCAAACAATCGTCGATGTTGGATTAGGATATATGCAACTGGGTCAACCGGCAACGACGTTATCAGGTGGTGAAGCACAACGTGTAAAATTGGCTTCTGAATTACACAAACGCTCGAATGGAAAGTCCTTCTATATTTTAGATGAGCCGACAACCGGATTACATGCACATGATATTGCACGTTTACTTGAAGTGTTACAGAGATTAGTGGAAAACGGGGACACGGTATTAGTTATCGAGCACAACTTAGACGTTATTAAAACATCGGATTATGTGATTGACTTAGGTCCTGAAGGTGGCGATAAAGGGGGAGAGATTTTAGCTGTAGGAACCCCTGAAGAAATAGCCAAAGTGAAGAAGTCATATACGGGTCACTATTTAAAGCAAATACTCGACCGCGATCGTAAACGCATGGATGAACAAATAAAAAAAGCCTCAACAAAGAGAAAGAATAAAAAAGACGCAGTTTTGATAAAATGAAACCTTTTTTGCTTTTAAACCGTATGTATAAGAGAAGAACAAAGTTCCGCGTAAAGCGGCTTTGAAGGAGGCCAAAAATATGCAAGAAGAACGTAAACGCATTTTAGATTCAGTCGAAAAAGGGACGATATCTGCTCAAGAAGCGTTAATATTGCTAGAGGCTTTAGGAAATGGAAAGACGAAAGCAAGCGATTCAACGTATGCTGCGCCAGACCAGTCTGAAAAAAAATCTCATTCAACACATACAAACGATGAAAACCACAACAAGAAAACCACATCTTCTCAAGCAGACGATTTTATGGAAGACATTAAACGCGATTTTACACAGATTGGCGAACGATTTATGCAATTCATGCAAACCACGGTCGGAAAAATGAAATCATTTGATTTCGAAACGCCTTTTGGTGAGCCAAATGAATTTCATCACACCTTTACGAAAGAAGATTTAGACATTAAGGAGATTTCAGCAGATCTTGCCAATGGCAAGTTTGAAATTTACCCTTCACAAGATGGTCAAGTACGTGCAGATTGCCATGTGAAAGTATATCGATCACCTTCTGAAGAAGATGCAAAGAAAGAATTCCTTGATAAATTTGTATTTGTCGTTGATCAACAAAAATTACGTATTATTAGTGATTTAAAAACAACATCTGTGAATGTTGTCTTATATGTACCAAAACAAATGTACGATTCAATTTCTATTCGATTATTCAATGGGGCTTTTATTGGTAAGCATATAGACGTTGATCGTCTCAAAGTCAAAACCGCGAATGGCAAAATTGAACTGAAAGATGTTCAACTAGAAGATGCAGAAGTTCAAACAGCGAATGGTACTATACAAGTAAAAGAGGCAAAAGGAAATAAAATTGATGCTGAAACAATTAATGGACGCATTTATATCGATGGTTATTTAAAAGGGATTGAAGCACAGTCGGTTAATGGTCACGTCGTTGTCACAACGAAAAGTCTAGAGGCTCACAAAATTGAAGCACGAGCGGTAGCTGGTACAGTAGAAATATATGTACCATCTACTATCGGCTTACAAGGTGAAATAGCTTCGAACTTTGGTAAAATGGATGTGGCATTATCTGATGTAACACGAATAAATGAACAAGAGCATTTCTTGCAAAAAAATATTCGTTTTACAAAAGATATTGAAGGCTCAACAACAGCTCCTCTTTACATTAAGGGTGAAGCCAAAACAGGATCAATTCTAGTTCGTTACATCTCTTCTGAATAATGAAGGGTATATATAGCAAATAAAAATGCCCCGTATCTCAGACATTGAAAAAATGTCTAGATTCGGGGTTTTTTATATCTCTTTTTACCTTAAGAGGAGAAGTAGAAATTCAGTAAAGTTTTAATTAAGTCGTCCAATTCATTATTAAAAGTTCAATTTTTATCATTTGGATACACAAGACCTATTTCAGCTCGTACTCTATCAACAACTAACATGTTTGTATAGGAGTTATCATGTGAATTTATATCGGATTCCAATTTCCCTGCGTTTATTAAATCAATAAATTCTTTTACTTCATAATACATAACGGGATGTGATTGATTGATAGTTAATTGTTCAAAAGTTCCGTCATTGTAGTGGATTTCAACTTTTTCAGGCGAATTTATTTTGTCAATAATCAAGGTTCCTTCTTCGCCTTGAATTTCACTTGGTAAAGAAGAATTAGATATTTTGGAATACATTACAACCGCATCTTTATCGTCATAGCTTAAAACTACGCTACCTTCACCATCCACACCTGAATCAAGTATAATGCCAGTTGCCTTCACTTCAATTGGTTCACCAAATAATGCTATAAGTGGATATAAACAATAAACGCCAAGATCCATTAAAGCCCCATTTGCAAACTTTGGATTGAAAGCATTGAGTACAATGCCTTCTTTGTATTTATCATAACGAGATGAATACTGACAATAGCTGGCAAAGTATCTACGGATTGGGCCAATTTTATATAGGTTATCTTGAATGACCTTGAAGCCAGGAAGTAATGTTGATTTCATGGCTTCCATTAATAGAACCTGATGATCTTTTGCAGCTTGAATCATTGTCGTTACTTCGTAAACATTCGCTGCTAATGGTTTTTCACATAAAACATGTTTGCCATTTCGCAAAAATAAAATAGCTTGTTCAGCGTGAAATGAATTAGGTGAAGCAATATATACCGCATCAATTTCTTCACTAACTGCCATTTCTTCTAAGTTTGTAAAGAGTAGGTTTATTCCGTATTTGTTTGCGAATTGTTCAGCCTGCTCAATTGTTCGAGAATAAACTGCTGTTAGTTTAAAATCTTCGACAGCCTCTGCAGCTTCAAGTAATCTTTCAGTAATAAAATTCGTACCAATTATCCCGATTCGAACCATTTAACAGACCCCTTTTCTTTGTTTCATACCTTTAATTATAGACTTCATGTATCGTATTATTATAGAGATAAAATAACTTCAAGCAAATAGACATAGAAATACAAATACCTAAAAGAAAATAGGGATCTCTATGACAAGGCTATAAGTGAAATCAATTTATACAACAAACTTAGAGTAAATAACTGAAAAGCTGTATAAATAAGAGAAATTCATTTCATTTTTCAGAGTGCATGCTAAAATAAAGGACATAAAGGTAATTTGAATTTCGGAGAAAGTAGGTGTTTTTTGGTGCAAGTTACTACAAAAGATGTAATGGAAAAGTTTGAGTTAACCCTTGTTAGTGGTCAAGAAGGTATCGGCAAACATATTGCTGTCAGCGATATATCACGCCCGGGTTTAGAAATGGCCGGATATTTCACACACTATCCAGCAAACCGTGTACAGTTACTTGGAAAAACAGAACTTTCTTTTTACGATATGTTATTGCCTCATGAACGAGTAGAACGCATGCAGAAACTATGTTCACCTGATACACCAGCGATTATCATTTCACATGGTTTGAAAGTGCCGCAAGAACTGAAAATCGCTTCAAATGAAGAACATGTTCCAGTCCTTACAGCCAAAATGGCAACCACACGTTTTTCGAGTTTACTGACAAACTTTCTAGAAAGTAAACTAGCACCTACTACGGCAGTACATGGAGTACTTCTCGATATTTATGGTGTCGGCGTATTAATTACAGGTAAAAGTGGTGTTGGTAAAAGTGAGACTGCTTTAGAGCTTGTAAAAAGAGGGCACCGACTAGTTGCTGACGATTGTGTTGAAATTAGACAAGAAACAGAAAATACGCTTGTTGGAAATGCTCCCAAACTGATTGAACATTTACTTGAAATTCGTGGTCTGGGCATTATTGATGTTATGACTTTGTTTGGTGCAAGTGCAATACGTAGCTTTAAACGAATTTCTCTTGTAATTGAATTAGAGAATTGGGATGAACAGAAGACGTATGATCGTTTAGGACTAGAAGATGAAAAAATGAAAATTATGGAAACAGATTTGACCAAACTTACGATTCCCGTTCGACCTGGTCGAAACTTAGCAGTTATTATAGAAGTAGCAGCTATGAACCATCGTTTGAAGCGAATGGGTTTCAATGCAGCAGAGGAATTCTCCAATCGTTTAAACGATGTTATTAGTCAAAATGAACATTCTACATATTAAATTTAGGAAGTCTGGAAGGGGTACAACATGAATTTATTACTTGAAGCAATTAATCCCATTGCAATTTCAATTGGGCCGATTGCAGTACGATGGTACGGAGTCATTATTGCGTTCGGCATTGTCCTAGCGTTTATTGTTGCGCAACGTGAAATGGTCAAACGGTCATTTCATCAGGATTTTTTAACAGATTTATTAATTTGGGCAGTACCGCTAGCAATTTTAGGGGCGCGTCTATATTATGTGTTATTTAAATGGGAGTATTATGCTGAAAATCCTAGTAAAATCCTTCAAGTATGGGAGGGGGGATTGGCGATACATGGTGCGTTGATAGCCTCATTTATTACAGCCTATGTTTTTACAAGAAAACGTAATAAATCATTTTTAAAAGTTGCAGATATTGTGGCGCCAAGTCTTTTAATTGGCCAAACAATTGGACGTTGGGGAAACTTTATGAACCAAGAAGCTCACGGAGGAGAAGTGTCACGTTCTTTTTTAGAAAATATGTTTTTACCGGATTGGATTATTAATCAAATGCGTATTGATGGTATATATTATCATCCTACGTTTTTATATGAATCACTGTGGAACTTTGCGGGTGTAGTATTACTAATATTATTACGTCGTGTTAACTTAATGCGTGGAGAAATGTTCTTATTTTACATTATTTGGTATTCATTAGGGCGATTCTTTATTGAAGGTATGCGTACCGATAGTTTGTATTTAATTGGTGACCTTCGCACAGCACAAGTGATATCAATTGTTGCAATAGTTGTGGCAATCATATTAGTTGTTTACCGTCGCGTAACTATTAAAAAGCCTGTGCGTTATAAAGACGCATAAGTAAGGAAGTTATAAGTATGTCTACAATAAAAAATGGATTATTAGCTGGATTAAAAACATCTTGGACACTTAGCAAGATTATTTTCCCTATTACATTGTTGATTGTCATCTTGCAGTATACGCCTGTGTTGCCCTGGATTATCGACTTCGTATCTCCCGTCATGGGGATTTTTGGGCTACGAGGAGATGCAGCAATTCCATTAGTTTTAGGGAACGCTCTCAACTTGTATGCAGGAATTGCTGGAATTCTGTCATTAGAATTGACAGTAAAAGAAGTATTTATTTTGGCTGTTATGCTATCGTTCTCCCATAATATATTTATTGAAACTGGAGTCGCGTTAAAAGTTGGCGTTAAACTGTGGGTTGTTCTTCTCGTGAGATTTGGACTAGCCGCAATATCTGCGATTGTGATCAACCTTGTTTGGTCGGGTGGTTCAGACATTGCTCAATATGGGATGGCTCCAAAAGTGGCTGAAATACCTGAAGGTTGGCTGGAAATCATCTTACTAGGGTTTCAAAAAGCAAGCTTCGGTGTCTTGCAGCTAGCAATGGTGGTTATCCCACTTATGATTGTTATTCAATACTTAAAAGACAAACAATATTTACTAAAGTTTTCGCGAAAAATGGCACCGTTTATGAAGTTACTTGGCATTGAGCAAAATGCTTCGATGACGCTAGTCTCAGGGTTAGTAATTGGCTTAGCATTTGGAGCAGGAGTGATGATTCAAGCAGTACAAGATGACGGCGTCAGTAAGAAAGACGCCACTCTGGTATTTATCTTTTTAGTCGCTTGCCACGCAGTAATAGAAGATACGCTCATTTTTATACCGCTAGGGATTCCAATATGGCCATTATTCTTACTTAGACTTGGGACTGCATTTGTTTTAACTATAGTAGTAGCCACGATTTGGAAACGGGCTGAACAAACGAAACGAAAGGAAGTGCTCCTTCATGACAATTAAACTGATTACCACACTTCTTTTCGATTTTGACGAAACGTTACGCCATACTAAGGAACTTATCATTCAAACTTGTTTAAATGTAATGGGTAAACACCTACTTGAAATTGTAGAGGGTCAATCGTCATGAGGAGGACTGAACGTTTTGTTGTAGAAGGAGCAAACTCCCTTTGGCATATATACAAGACGGTATCATTTTGGAAAGTGATGAAAAATTTCATCGTTATTCAACTTGGGAGATACAGTCCTTCACTGTCATTTAAAAACTTTCTGTATCGGCATTTTTTACATATGAAAGTTGGAGATGAGACGTCGTTTGCATTAATGGTCATGCCAGATGTAATGTTTCCGGAAAGAATTACGATAGGAAAAAATTCAATTATTGGCTACAATACGACTCTTTTAGCACATGAATACTTAATTAATGAATATCGAATTGGAGAGGTCTGGATAGGTGACCGTGTTCTAATAGGTGCAAACTCTACGATTCTCCCCGGTGTAAATATTGGGGATGATGCAATCGTATCTGCTGCCACGCTTGTGCATAAAGATGTCCCAGCGGGTAGTTTTGTCGGTGGAAACCCAATGAAAGTTATTTATACAGCAGAAGAAATGGCGACTCGTCGTCTTATGCAACCCGAAAAGACCTCATGAAGAGAATTACATTGCTTCAAGGGGTCTTTTGTATTGACTCACCTTGTCATTTGGGTTAAAATAAATTTTATTTCATTCTACTAGCATGCTAGTGTACTAAAGTAAAATATCCTTATTTAGGAAGTGAGTAATAAATGACACCAATAAGAAAATTCGAAAAGCCACTTGGAATGAGAGATTCTTTTCCACTAATTAATGAGAAAAAAGAAAAGGTGCGTGACATTGGAAGACAATTTTTCCAATCACGTGGTTTTGATTTTATAAAAACGCCAACTGTAGAATACTATGAGACCATCGGAAAAGCATCTGCTATTCCGGATTCTGCCCTATTTAAACTAGTGGATCGCCAAGGAGAGACACTCGTTTTAAGACCTGATATGACAACGCCGATTGTTCGTGTTGCAACCTCAAAACTGTTAAAAGAACAAATCCCATTGCGACTAGCGTATTTCGCTAATGTATTTCGTGCACAAGAACATGAAGGCGGAAGACCAGCTGAATTTGAACAGATGGGTGTTGAGTTAATAGGGGATGCCTCTGTTTATGCTGATGCCGAAATGATTATAACAGCTTCTGAGTTTGTTCAGAAACTTGGGATAAATGATTATCGATTAACAGTAGGACATGCAGGTCTATTGCAATCGATTTTGATACAACTTACGCAATCTAAAGAACAAGTGAGAGAATTACTTAAATTACTGGTAGAAAAGAATTTGGTTGGATTTGAAGAAGCAGTAAAAACATATAAGCTTTCAAAAGAAGATGAAAATCGCTTTATTGAATTTATTGGACAGGCTTCCAATGTTCAATCGATTCAACAATTACGTCCATTTATCGATGAAACCAATCACACACAAGTGAATATGTTTTCTTATCTAAGCAATTTGTCAGCGTTATTAGAAAACGCAGGACTTTCAAATATGGTGACGTACGATTTAACATTAACGAGTGAAATGAGTTATTACACAGGAATGTTGTTCGAAGTCTTTGCGAGTGGATCTGGTTTTGCGATTGGCAACGGAGGCCGCTATGATGGCTTACTACAAGAATTTAATTCAGACGTAGGTGCAACTGGATTTGGGTTGCGAGTCGATCGGCTGCTCGAAGTGATGACAACTTCAACTAAACGTGAATCCCGAACACTTATCTTTTTTGATGAAGCTAATTATATGAAAGCTGTTAAAGATGCAAAAATATTAAGAAATGAAGGGGTTCAAACGACCATTCAGTTTCTTAAAAGTGTTGAAGACCAACAAGCATTCCAAATGAATTTTACAGACGTTGTGTGGTTAATAGAGGGAGATGCCAATAATGAGTATGAGTGAACTGACAATTGCAATGCCGAAAGGACGGATTTTTGAAGAAGCGTATGTGTTGCTTCAAAAAGCAGGTTTTCAGTTACCCGATGATTTAGAAGATTCTCGAAAACTCATCGTCGAAGTTCCTAATGAAAAAATTCGCTTTATTTTAGCAAAGCCAATGGATGTACCTGTTTATGTAGAACATGGAGTTGCAGATATTGGAATAGCAGGTAAAGACGTATTACTTGAGCAAAAACGTAGCGTTCATGAATTGCTTGATTTGAAGATTAGTCAATGTTATATCGCGACAGCAGGATTACCAAATACTATGTTAAATGATATTGCACCTCGCGTAGCAACTAAATATCCGAAAATTGCTTCTGATTTTTATAAAGAAAAAGGCGAGCAAGTAGAAATTATCGGCTTGAATGGCTCAATTGAGCTGGCACCGATGATCGGATTAGCTGATCGAATTGTAGATATTGTATCAACTGGGCGAACATTAACAGAAAATGGATTAGTTGAATATGAGCATATTGTAGATGTGACATCAAGGTTAATTGTAAATCCAGTAAGTTACCGATTAAAAAGTGAACGGATACGGGACATGGTAAGGCGACTAAAAGAGTCAATGGAGTAGGGAGGAAGTACCGTGCAAATCGTTTCTTTATCAAAAGATATTTCATTAAAACGATCATTAGAGATGGGCAATGCAGAACAATTAAATACAGTGAGATTGGTTTTAGCTGATGTGAAAAATCGTGGTGATAATGCTATCAAGGAATACAGCGAGAAATGGGATCATGTTACATTACATAATTTCCGTATTTCAAAAGCAGAAATTGAGAATGCAAAAGATAACTTCGATCCACAACTTAAAAAGGATTTAGAAGAAGCTGCTCATAATATTCGTGTTTTTCATGAGAAACAAAAACGATCGTCATATGAGGTAGATGTAAAAAACGGATCGTTTATCGGTCAACGAGTGAATCCACTCGATGCTGTGGGACTATACGTTCCCGGTGGTTCAGCTGCCTACCCTTCTTCGCTATTAATGAATGTTATCCCAGCTCAAGTGGCCGGTGTGGAACGAATTGTGATTGTCTCTCCTCCAAACGATCAAGGTGCACTTCCTGATGCAGTATTGGTAGCTGCATCAATTTTAGGCATTGAAGAGATTTATAAAATAGGCGGGGCTCAAGCAATTGCTGCTTTGGCATATGGCACAGAATCAATTGAATCTGTGGACAAGATAACCGGTCCAGGGAATGTTTTTGTGGCACTAGCAAAACGAGAAGTCTTTGGAGTAGTCGCAATTGATATGATTGCAGGTCCTAGTGAAATTGCAATAATTGCTGATGAAACAGCATATGCCGACGAAGTAGCTGCAGATTTATTATCTCAAGCCGAACATGATCCAATGGCTTGCCCAATATTACTAACCACAAGCGACTTCTTTGCGCATGAAGTCGCTCACGAAGTTGAAAAACAACTAATTACGCTACCACGCGAAAAGATTGCTCGGGCAGCTGTTGAAAAGTTCGGTAAAATCTATGTAGCAGAAACAATCGACGATATTATTGAAGCAGTTAATAAGTTAGCACCCGAGCATTTAGAAATCATTGCAAATAATCCACATGATATTGCACATAAAATTCGTCATGCAGGAGCGATTTTTATAGGTAGATACAGTTCAGAGCCTATTGGGGACTACTTTGCTGGAACGAACCACGTATTACCGACAAATAGTACAGCACGATTTTCGAGTCCATTATCGGTTGATGATTTTATTAAGAAGACAAGCGTGATTTATTATACAAAAGAGACTTGGCTTGAGCACGCACCTAAAATTGCGCGTCTTGCAAGGATGGAAGGTTTAGAAGGTCATGCACGAGCTGTAGAATCAAGAGGATGGACAAAGGAGATGGACCAATCATGACACGTGAAGCAACCATAATTCGAATAACCAATGAAACACAAGTGAATGTTACATTTCAATTAGATGGAGAAGGTAAAGCAACGATTGATACAGGCGTTCCTTTTATGGACCATATGCTTGATTTATTTGTAAAACATGGACTCTTTAACGCGACCATTCAAGCGTCTGGGGATACACATATAGATGATCACCATACAACTGAAGATATAGGTATTGTTTTAGGACAAGTAGTACAAGAATCACTAGGGGATAAAAAAGGGATTCGTCGTTACGGCAATGCTTTTGTACCTATGGATGATGCGTTAGCTCAAGTAATTATCGATTGTTCGAACCGACCTCACCTTGAATTTAGAGCTACTTTTCCCAATGAAAAAGTAGGGACATTCGATACAGAACTTGTCCATGAGTTTTTATGGAAGTTTGCACTCGAAGCACGTATGAATGTGCATGTCATTGTTCACTACGGTCACAATACACATCACATGATTGAAGCGATTTTCAAAGCATTGGCAAGAGCATTGGATGAAGCGGTCACAATCGATCCACGTGTCAAAGGAGTACCGTCTACGAAAGGGTTATTAACATGAAGATTGGTGTAATTGATTATGGGATGGGTAATTTATATAGTGTCGAACAGGCTTTACTCCGACTTGAATGTGAAGTATTCATTACGTCAGATATAAACAAATTAAATCAAATGGATGGATATCTTTTACCGGGTGTAGGGGCATTTCCTGATGCCATGAGTCAATTAAGTGAATTAGGTTTGGATGACTATATTAAGCAACTTGCAAAAACGAATAAACCATTACTAGGCATTTGTTTAGGCATGCAACTTTTATATGAAGACAGTAATGAAAATGGCTTAACAAAAGGTTTAGGCATTTTCACAGGCAATATTCAAAAATTTGATGAACTTGACTCACTACAACAACGAGTGCGAATTCCTCATATGGGCTGGAATCCTCTGTCTTTTACACATCAACCTGAATGGTTAGATGGTCTAGATAAAGAAGATTCAACACATGTGTACTTCGTGCACTCCTATTTGGCTCAAAATACGCGACAAAATGAAGTAGTCGCAAGTAGTACATATGCTGGTCAATTCGTACCTGGTCTCGTTCAAAAAGATAATTCCACGGGCATGCAGTTTCATCCAGAAAAATCGGGACCGTTTGGTAAATACTTATTAGCTAAATGGGTTAAGCAAGTTCAAAAGAGGAGAGATCAAACATGACATCGATTGACATATATCCAGCAATTGATATGCGTGGAGGCAAGTGTGTTCGCTTGTTTAAAGGTGATTACAATCAAGAAACCATCTATGCAGACTCTCCTTTTGAAATGGCCAAATCCTTTGCAAACCAAGGTGCAAAGTGGATACATATGGTTGATTTAGATGGAGCGAAAGATGGCAAACGCATTCATGATAAGGATGTCATTCGAGCTGCAACAGAGTTAGGTGTGAATGTTCAAATAGGTGGCGGGATTCGTACAGAAGAAGATGTAAAGCATTATCTGGATAATGGAGTCACTCGAGTAATTATAGGAAGCTTAGCTATTTCCCAACCAGAGTTAGCAGTGTCATTAATTAAGAAATTTGGTGGAGCGCGAATTGTTATAGGGCTTGATGCAAAAGATGGAATGGTTGCGACTCATGGTTGGTTAGAAACGTCAACGAAGTCGGCGATTGAAGTTGGACAGTATTTTGCAAACCATGGTGCAGAAGTCTTGATTTTTACGGATATTGCGACAGATGGTACATTAACAGGACCTAATATAGCTGCGAATGAAACCCTTGCTGAAGCGACAGGAGCTGAAGTAATTGTTTCTGGTGGAATTAGCTCACTTGCAGATATTAAAAGAGTAGTACAAGCAGGTGCTCAGTCAACAATTGGTGGCGTCATTATAGGCAAAGCACTTTATGAAAACCGATTCTCTTTACCTGAAGCATTAAATGAGGTGACTTCATGTTAACAAAACGTATCATTCCTTGTTTAGATGTGAAAGAAGGTCGTGTTGTAAAAGGTGTTCAATTTGTATCGTTACGTGATGCTGGAGATCCAGTAGAACTTGCAAAGTTTTACGACGAACAAGGGGCAGATGAGTTGGTTTTTTTAGACATTTCTGCTTCACATGAAGGCAAAGAAACGATGGTCGATATGGTACGTCAATCTGCATCCGAATTAGCCATTCCTTTCACAGTTGGAGGGGGAATCCGTACACTTGATGATATGAAAAACATGTTGCGTGCAGGCGCGGATAAAGTTTCAGTAAATACATCAGCAATAGAGCGCCCTGAATTAATTGCAGAAGGTGCAGCATTTTTCGGTTCACAATGTATAGTAGTCGCAATTGACGCTAAATGGTCAGAAGTAGATGACACATGGATGGTTTATACGCATGGTGGTCGCCGTGTAACGCAGTGGACAGCTGTTAATTGGGCGAAAGAAGCAACACGTTTAGGAGCAGGCGAGATACTCCTAACTTCAATGAATCAAGATGGTGAAAAAAGTGGTTTTGATTTAGCTTTAACGAAAGCTGTTAGAGATGCTGTCAACGTTCCTGTAATTGCAAGCGGCGGAGCAGGTAATGCGCAACACTTTTATGATGTTTTTACAGAAGTCGATGTAGACGCGGCACTTGCAGCTTCTATTTTTCATTACAAAGAAACAAGCGTAAAAGAAGTGAAAAGTATCTTGCGAGAAAAGGGAGTGTCAGTTAGATGACAAAATACCAAATAGAATCTATACAGTTTGATGAACGTGGACTGATACCAGTGGTTGTTCAAAACGCACAAACGAAAGAAGTGCTTACGGTCGCGTATATGAACCGAGAGTCACTTGAAAAAACAATTGAAACAAAAGAAACTTGGTTTTATAGTCGTTCAAGACAAGAGTTATGGAATAAAGGTGCGACGAGTGGAAACACGCAACAAGTCGTTGCAATAAGAGCAGATTGTGATGAAGATGCATTAGTAGTTGAAGTGCTTCCTAAAGGACCGGCTTGTCATACTGGTGAAGTCAGTTGTTTTCATAAAGTCATCGTTGCTCCAGGTCAAGCGGTTGGAAGCTTTGGGATATTAGCTAACTTAGTTCAGGTTATTCAGGATCGCGAAAAATCAATGCCTGAAGGGGCATATACTACGTATTTATTTGAAAAAGGCGTAGATAAAATTGGCAAAAAAATAGGAGAAGAAGCGACAGAAGTGGTCATTGCTGCAAAAAATCGTGACGCAGAAGAATTACAATGGGAAGCGGCTGATTTACTGTATCATTTATTAGTACTGTTACAAGAACAAAAAGTGAATTTGTACGATGTATTAGAAGTATTACAAAAACGACATGAGAGTAAATCATAAATTTCTGTGATATAATAGAGAAATACTGAAAAGGAACCTAGTGTGTTCCTTTTTATTTTTTCGGAGGCATCAATTGGAAAAAAAACACATAAAACCAGGGAAAGAAAACATCGTCTCGTTTATTCCAACCGGCGAATATTATTATCAAAAAGCATTACAAGCTTTAAATCGAGAGAAGTTTGAAAAGGCCCATAAATATTTAAAACGTGCATCGGAGCTCAGTCCAGATGATCCGCATATTCTAATGCAATACGCTATTGTGGAAATGGAGAATGAAAGTTACGACCATGCACTTGATTTATTGCAAAATGCACATAGTATTGACCCTACTGAAACAGAAATCATTTTTTTCTTAGCAGAAGTCAATGCTCATATAGGCTTTCTTTCAGATGCCCGCAAGTTTGCAAAAAAGTATGTTGAATTGGATATGACTGGCGTCTATGCTGAAGAAGCGTTGGAAATCATTGATTTTTCAGAACAAGGAGATTGGTCTTTGTTTGAAGAAGATAATTTTGGAAGTGAAATCTTAACTATTCAAGAAAAAGCCAGACGTATGATGGAAAAAGGTAACTTTGATCAAGCTATTGAAGTCTTGGAAAAGTTAATTGAAGAAAACCCGGAATTTTGGGCGGCTTATAATAACTTAGCATTAGCTTATTTTTATGTAGGTAAAGTCGATCAAGCGAAAACTTTACTACATAAAGTATTAGAAGATAACACAGGTAATTTACATGCATTGTGTAACTTAGCGGTTGTCCACTATTACGATAAAAATGAGCAGGAGCTCAGTCATTTGTTAAATTTGCTGAGCAAAATCCAACCGTATATGTTGGAACATCGATACAAACTTGGTGCAACTTTTGCTTTAGTGGGTCGCTATGACGATGCATATAAATGGTTACGTTCACTTCAAAAACGAGGGTATGAAGGTGATCCAGGATTTTATTTTTGGTTATCACATTCAGCTTATTTTTCGGGTCATGAAAATGAAGCGCGTCATTATTGGAAGCAATTGATTCACATTGATCCCGAAAAAGAAGGACTTGAACCTTGGGCTGGTCAACAAGAAGGGGATTCTTTAAAAGGGATGGAGCATAATCGTGATTTTATAGTAGAAAAACTCGAAAATGCGTATCGTAGTGAGCGTATGTTTGGTTTGTTTTTACTTGGTAAAACTGCTCATCATCAAGAAATAATGGCTCATCCAGAATGGGTAAATCTTGAAACTTATTCTATTATGGAAAAATGGTTATTAGGTCATGCTTTAGGAAATGGATTCAAAACGAATCAACCGACTGAACGTTCTTTTAAACGTGCACTTGAAGCGACGGAGATTTTGTATATGGATAATCATCCTGTGACAATTGACGGGTCGTTTTTGTTTCAAATGTGGTTTGTTTTGATTGAACGTGCAATTGATAAAGGCTATGAATTTAAAAATCCAAAAGCTTTAGCGGCGGCAGCTGATTATATGTTCCAGTCATCGCGAACTCAAGGAATTACGAAAAAGGCGTTTGCTGAACATTATGGAATTACAACGCCAACTTTGACCAAATATATAAATGAACTTACTCAATACTTACCACTATTTGATAATTAATGTCCGCACATTCATGACTTCAGTCATGCTGTGAGGGCATTTTTTTCTTTTATGAACAATCAAACTTAAAGTAGGGTGTTTGTAAATTTACCTTCCTTCAGTATTTAGTAAATGCCGAGACTTTATTATTAGGAATCTCATGATAACTAAAATCATCTTAGAGTTTTCATGACTGAAAGAATTTTATAAATGAGACTTTAGTCATGTAAACTTAAAACATAAGCAAAAAAGTTGAATCACTACTATAAATCTTATAAGATTTGTGAGCGGACTATGGTTTAGGAGGTTTATTAATGAGTGAAGAAAAAATTTATGATGTTGTGATTATTGGCGCAGGACCTGCTGGTATGACAGCGGCTGTATATACATCACGTGGAAACTTATCGACTTTAATGATTGAGCGAGGAATTCCAGGTGGCCAAATGGCAAATACTGAAGAGGTTGAGAATTATCCTGGTTTTGAACATATTTTAGGGCCAGAACTTTCTACCAAAATGTTTGACCATGCGAAGAAATTTGGCGCAGAGTATGCTTATGGAGATGTAAAAGAGATTATTGATGGCGAAGCTTTTAAAACAATAAAAGCTGGAGGAAAAGAATATAAAGCGCGTGCCGTTATATTAACACCAGGTGCTGAATATAAAAAAATGGGTATTCCAGGCGAAACAGAACTCGGGGGACGCGGAGTAAGCTATTGTGCAGTCTGTGATGGGGCTTTCTTTAGAAATAAAGAATTAGTCGTTGTTGGCGGAGGAGACTCTGCTGTTGAAGAGGGTGTGTATTTAACTCGTTTTGCAAGCAAAGTGACAATTGTTCACCGTCGTGAAGAGTTACGTGCCCAAAAAATTCTACAAGACCGTGCATTTGCAAATGAAAAAATTGATTTCATTTGGAATCATACCGTAAAAGAAATTAACGATGAAAAAGGAAAAGTGGGAAGCGTCACATTGGCTTCAACTGTTGATGATTCTGAACATGAATTTAAAGCGGACGGAGTATTTATATATATTGGTATGCTTCCACTAACAAAACCCTTTTCAAACTTAGGTATCTTAAATGAAAATGGCTATATCTTAACTAACGATCAAATGGAAACAAGCATTCCAGGTATTTTTGCTGCAGGAGATGTGCGAGAAAAAACATTAAGACAAATTGTCACAGCAACGGGTGATGGCAGTATTGCTGCTCAAGCTGCGCAGCATTACATTGAAGAGTTACATGAAAAAATAAATGTGAAATCTTAATTTTTAATCATTCTTTAATCCAGCTGTAATACTATCGCAACAATTAAAGTGTATATTAAAGATAGTAAATTGACCCCCCTTTTTATAGCAACATTTTGTCAGGCTGCTTCTCGATTGAAATCGACGGAGTAGCCTCTTTTTTGTGTATCTAGTTCGCGTGTCGCTCAACTCCCAAACATCCAAGTCAGATTAGATTTGGTTACCCATTATAGGTGGGTCCTCCATGGAGGAGAATAAAGCTAGCATTTAAGGGTTCGACCCAAAAGTGCTGAACTAAAGCGTCGCTCTTCGCTTTTATTTTTGCATACTTTTTGATATGCACTCCATCAAAGTTGTATAATAGAATTAGTGAGTTTACTTGGATGTGGAGTGTCGAATGTGCAACGTATAGCAAATTTAATTGTTTTAAAAGATAATCAAGTACTTTTATTAAAGAAACCACGCAGAAATTGGTATGTCGCACCTGGTGGGAAAATGGAAGCCGGAGAGTCTATCTACAATTCAGCAATAAGAGAGTTTAAAGAAGAAACAAATACAACACCAGTAAATCCCCATTTAAAAGGTGTGTACACTATGGTTACACGTGATGAGCAACAAGTCGAAAGTGAATGGATGTTATTTACATTTGTTTCATATGATTTAGAAGGAATTCCTTTTGAAATCACTAAAGAGGGTATCCTGGAATGGCATCCTGTGGAAGACTTAGCTCATTTACCAATGGCTGAAGGAGATCGTACAAATTTACAATTTGCTGTTTCTGGCAAAGGAGTTCAGTATGGAACATTTGTGTATACAACAGATTTTGAATTAATCAAAGAAGATATTCAAGTGTCATATGAAGGAGAGGAACATTGATGGAATTACAATCAACTCAAGATTCAGAATTTGTCATTATTACCGGCATGTCTGGCGCTGGGAAAACAGTAGCCATTCAAAGTTTCGAAGATCTCGGATTTTTCTGTATCGATAACTTACCACCTGCACTGTTATTGACTTTTTTAAAGTTAATGAAAGAATCAGGTAAAGACATGAACCGTATTGCCACTGTTATGGATATGCGCGGCGGAGATTTTTTTGATTCTTTAATTGGTGCTCTAGATGAAATGGCGAAAGGGAGTGTGGTGACTCCGAAGATTTTGTTTTTAGAAGCAGACGATGAAACACTTGTCAGACGCTACAAAGAAACACGTCGCTCACATCCACTTGCACCTGCAGGTTTGCCACTAGAAGGCATTGCAAAAGAACGTTTATTGCTTTCGGAGTTGAAAGGAAGATCAAATTTCATTTACAACACTTCTACTTTAAAACCGAAAGAGCTTCGTGAAAAAATTCAAGGAGAGTTTTCATCAAAAGGAAACTATACATTTACCTTAAATATTATGTCATTTGGGTACAAACATGGTATGCCTATAGATGCTGATTTAGTTTTTGATGTGCGATTCTTACCAAACCCTTACTATATAGAAGATTTACGACCGAAATCAGGCTTAGATTCTGATGTATCAGGTTATGTATTAAATAAACCTGAAACTCAAGTATTAATTGAAAAATTAACAGATTTACTTACTTATATGATTCCTCAATATAAACGAGAAGGTAAACGCCAACTGGTTATCGCATTTGGTTGTACAGGTGGACAACATCGCTCAGTAACCCTTACGGAATACTTTGCAGAGTTGTATCAAAAAGATTATCAAACTGTAATTACGCATCGCGATATTACACATAGGAAGGATTGATGGAATGGCACGTCCCAAACGCCGTAAAAGAATAGTCATAATCGGTGGGGGAACGGGTTTATCCACGTTACTTCGGGGATTAAAGAAGTTTCCTTTAGACATTACTGCAATTGTAACAGTTGCAGATGACGGAGGAAGCTCAGGTAGACTTCGAGACGATTACGATATTCCTCCTCCAGGAGATATTCGAAAAGTAATGGCTGCATTATCAGATGTGGAACCTCTAGTAGAAGAAATGTTCCAGTATCGTTTCAGTCAATCTGAAGACTTAGGTGGACATTCCCTTGGTAATCTAATGTTGACGGCGTTAACAGATATTACAGGTGACTTTTCACATGCAATTCGTGAAATGAGTCGTGTATTAAATGTTCATGGGACGATATTACCAGCTGCAAATCAGACAATTACACTTCATGCTGAACTCGAAGATGGAACAATTGTAACGGGGGAATCAAAAATCCCTACTTACAACCAACGAATTCTTCGTGTATTTTTAACGCCAACAGATGTGGAACCGCTTGCAGATACTATTAAAGCCATTCGGAAAGCTGATTTACTCGTAATTGGTCCAGGAAGTTTATATACTAGTATTTTACCTAATTTATTAGTACAGGGTATTAAAAAAGCTATTCTTCAATCAAAAGCTCCCAACATATACATTTGTAATTTAATGACACAAGCTGGAGAAACTCTTGATTACACGGCGGCAGATCATGTTCGCGCGCTTACCTTACATATGGGAGAACCTTTTATACAAACGATTTTGCTAAATACAGATCAAGTGCCGTTGTCCATACAAAAAGTATACGAACAAGAATTAGCCAAGCCGGTTAGTTATGATGAATCCCTATTAAATGAATTAGGAATAACAGTGGTCAAAAAAGATATAGCGACCATTCAGGATGGAGCCATAAGACATGAAGCAACCAAAGTTGCTGAATGGCTAGTCCAATACGCGGAAGATAGAGAAAATGCCATTAAGCAATCACTTTTCTAACTCTTTCGCTCGAAAGGGGGAACACTTATGTCGTTTGCATCTGAAACTAAAAAAGAACTGACGCAAGCTGACATAATACCTTGTTGTGCGAAAGCAGAGTTATCTGCACTAATTCGCATGAATGGTGCGCTTTCATTTGCTAATCGTAGTTTAAGTTTAGACGTTCAAACTGAAAATGCTGCAATTGCAAGGCGCTTATATACCTTAATGAAAGAGTTGTATCCCTACCGTGTAGAATTATTGGTACGTAAAAAGATGCGATTAAAGAAGAATAATGTGTATATATGTCGAGTGCGCGATGGCTCAAAAGCATTACTAGAAGATTTAAAAATTATCTCAGAAGATTTTCAGATTAATCACACGATTTCTGCTGAACTGGTTAAAAAGAATTGTTGTAAGCGTGCCTATTTGCGAGGTGCATTTTTAGCTGGTGGATCAGTCAATAATCCTGAAACATCTGCTTATCATTTAGAAGTATATTCAGTATATAAAGACCATAGTGAAGCACTCGTAGACTTAATGAATGGTTTCAAACTAAATGCTAAAACAATCGAACGTAAAAAAGGATTTGTAACATATTTGAAAGAAGCGGAGAAAATCTCGGATTTCTTTAGTATTACTGGGGCACATCACGCGCTGTTGAAATTTGAAGACGTACGAATTATCCGTGATTTGAGAAATAGTGTGAATCGACTTGTAAACTGTGAAACTGCAAATTTAAACAAAACCATTGGAGCAGCAATTCGCCAAGTGGAAAATATACGGTATATAGATAACGCAATTGGTATAGATCAACTACCAGAGAAACTAAGGGAAATTGCTCGTTTGCGTGTCGAATATCAAGATGTGACATTAAAGGAGCTTGGAGAGATGGTTTCTACAGGAACCATTAGTAAATCAGGTATTAATCATCGGTTGCGTAAACTTGATGAAATAGCTGATGGACTTCGCGGTGGTGCGGCTTTTTCTTAATGCAATCGATAGTTGTGGATATAGTCTGAATAGTCTAACATATACACCATACATGAACAAAAAGAGTTTAGGGAGGCATGAACGAATGGCGGAAAAACAAGTACAAGTAGCATTGAAATCTGGATTGCAGGCACGACAGGCTGCTCTTTTTGTGCAAGAAGCAAATCGTTTTCAAGCAGATGTGTATTTACAAAAAGGTGAGAAAAAAGTGAATGCAAAAAGTATTATGGGTATTATGAGCTTAGCAATTAGTAAAGGAACTTCAGTAACAATCAGTGCTGAAGGATCTGATGAGCAACTAGCGGTAGCTGGATTAACTGCAATGATTCAAAAAGAAGAATAGAAAAAAACCTTCGATTAAAATCGTAGGTTTTTTTCTCTAACTTAAATGACGCCCTCGGCGAGAATCGAACTCACATTTTAAGCTTCGGAGGCTCATGTGCTATCCGTTGCACCACGAGGGCAGGCGACTCTACTATTATACAAAGTTAAGAAACAAAATTCAACTGTCCTTTTCTGTGCATAATAATTGACCTTTCTTGACCAACTTGTATATGATAAGGTAACAACTGAGAACAGCTTAAGAGACTCAGTATGTAAGAAAATTAATTTATGTTTAAAGGAGGCAATTTCGATGAACTTAATTCCTACAGTAATTGAACAAACAAGCCGTGGAGAACGTGCTTATGACATTTACTCACGTTTACTTAAAGACCGAGTAATTATGCTAGGAAGTGGTATTGATGACAATGTTGCAAACTCTATTGTTGCCCAATTACTTTTCCTAGAAGCAGATGATCCAGAAAAAGACATTTCAATTTACATTAACAGCCCAGGTGGTAGTATCACAGCGGGTATGGCGATTTTTGACACAATGCAATTTATTAGACCAGATGTACAAACAATCTGTATCGGAATGGCTGCATCAATGGGTGCTTTCTTACTAGCAGCTGGAACCAAAGGCAAACGTTATTCGTTACCAAATGCTGAAGTCATGATTCACCAACCACTAGGTGGAGCTCAAGGGCAAGCAACGGAAATTGACATTGCTGCAAAACGTATTTTATTTTTACGTGACAAGTTAAACGGAATTTTGGCTGAGCGTACAGGTCAAACGATTGAAGTAATTGCAAAAGACACAGAACGTGATAACTTTATGACAGCTGAACGTGCGAAAGAATATGGCTTAGTTGATCATATAATTTCTCGTAGTGAATTAAAAAAATAATATAATTAAGCTACAGTGACTTTTAAAGTCATTGTAGCTTTTTTTAATTAAGTTTTAATTTCTCATAATAAGGTAGATACTTTACTAAACTAACCAAGAGGTGAAAAATATGAAAAAGACTTTAGGTCCAATTATGATTGTAGTACTTTTGATTGTCGTATTAGCTCTTATGTTAATTCCTAGTTATAACGGATTTGTAAATGGTGAAGAAAATGTGGATCAAGCATACGCTCAAGTAGAAAATCAATTACAAAGGCGACTTGATTTGATTCCAAATTTAGTAGAAAGCGTAAAAGGATTTGCGGATCAAGAAAAAGAAGTGATTGATAGTGTAACTGAAGCTCGTGCTCGTTTAGCTGGAGCTGGTTCTCCTGAAGATCAAGCAACAGCGAATGATGAATTATCAGGTGCATTAAGCAGATTATTAGTGGTTGTAGAAAATTATCCCGATCTTAAGTCTGATGTTAATTTCCGACAATTAATGGATGAACTAGCAGGGACAGAAAATCGTTTATCAGTAGCACGCCAAGATTATAATAATGTAGTAGCTGATTTTAACCGCAAAGTAAAACGTTTCCCAGGAATCATGCTAGCTGGAATTTTTGGATTTGATGAAAAAGAATACTTTAAAGCAGATGCAGCGGCACAAGATGCACCAAAAATTGATTTCGGAGGAGCTGACGATTGATGAAAAAAGCTGCGCTCTTCGTAGGGACGGCGCTATTTTTTCTGTTGACGTATGCGCCAATGATTCAGGCTGCAACAATCCCAAAAGCCGTTGGTGACATTTATACACAAGACTTTGCCGGACTGCTAAATGCTGAACAAAAAGCAGAGCTTAATAAAATAGCAGCTCGCTTAGATGATGCAACTAGTGCCCAAATCGCTGTATTAACAGTCAATTCACTAGATGGTGCAGACATTCAAAGTTTTGCGAACCAAGCATTTCGTGAATATCAATTAGGTGATGCAGAGAAAAATAACGGTGTCTTGCTAGTCATTGACATGGATACAAGGGAATTGTGGGTGGAAGTCGGCTATGGTCTAGAAGGGGCTTTACCAGATGGAAAAGTAGGACGAATTTTAGATGAGTATACAGTCCCTTACATGAAGAATAATCAAGAAGATCAAGCGATTCTAAATACAATGAAAGTCTTTTACCAAGAAATAGCAATCGAATTTGGTTGGGATGGAGAAGCGGTCGAAACTGCTAAGGCTGATGAAGGCGGTAGTTCTCTATCGTTTATCATTGTCATCATAATTGTACTAGTGCTATACACGATTTTTAAAAATCGTGGAGGCGGTGGCATGGGAACTGGATCTCGTGGAAGACGTGGAGGATTTCCGATGATGGGACCAGGTTCATTTGGAGGAGGAATCGGCGGTGGTGGTTTCCGTGGTGGGGGCGGCGGATCTTCTGGCGGTGGAGGGGCAGGACGAAAATTTTAGGTGTATTGGAGCGAGTGGCTACCTAGCCACTCGCTTTTTAAAAATATAAGAAAAGTATATATATGGAGACTAACATGCTAAAAATTTCTTTGATGTGAACTCTCGTTAATTCGATTAATGTGAAGTCAAAATTTCCATTTTTAGAAACGAAAGTTTCCTCTCAGTAGAAGTGAATTTTGTTCAATGCTCTATTTTTATTTAGAAATCTTTGGATTGCACAAAAAATTGTCCTATCTTTATGGTCATTAATTGCGCTATTAAGTTAATAATAGTGTCGTTCACTCTTTTCTTTATAACAGTCTCTCGTATAATAAAATAAAGGAGTGGTTTAGTATGGAACAACGCCTAAGTCAAAGACAATTTCAAACACAAAAATTAGCAATGACACAATCGTTGCGACAATCACTCGAAATCCTGAATTTTTCTACTTATGAGTTGGATAGTTTTCTAAGAGATAAACAACAAGAGAACCCTTGGTTAAAAATACGTTCAAAAGGTCCTACACTGATATCTCCAGAAATGGTTCTGCAAATACCTGACCAAACTTCTTATAAAGACATACTATATTCACAATTAATCGACTTTCAACTAACTGACGAACTCACTCAATTAGTTAAGTGGCTCTTGGACGATTTAAATGAAGATGGCTTTTTAATTGATAGCCTAGCAGAGTATGGGAAATGGACAAACAAGCCGGAATCTTTAATTAAAGAAGCTATCGATATCATTCAACAGTTTGAGCCGATTGGGATAGGGGCATTTTCAAAGCAACACGCTCTTATTTTGCAAGCAACATATCATGAAATGTCTAAGCAAACAATTGATATTGTAAAAAATCATTTTGATTTACTAATTAATAGAAAGTGGAAAGAGCTTGCGAAAAAGATGCATATTTCATTAGAAGAAATTCAACAAGTTGCTGATACATTATCCGAGTTCTCAACATCTCCTTTACAACTAATTACAGAACATAAGGCTGCCTACATTCAACCAGATGCCTGTGTGCTAGTTGAAGAAGAAGAGCTAAATATTATTTTTTATGGACATGCTTTCCCAAAAGTCCATATTGATAAATCTTATATGAAAACATTGCCATCACAGATAGACGCTGATGTCATGACTTATATGAAGCAGAAATCAAAAGAAATAAGTAATATTGACGGTCAACTACAGTGGCGTAAATCAACTTTGCAAAGAATCATACAAGAAATTGTCCATAGACAACAAAACTATTTCATACATGGTACACAATTCCTAGTTCCGATGACGATGACGGATGTAGCAGAACTGTTAGAATTACACGAGTCAACTGTGAGTCGTGCTGTACGAGAGAAATATCTTCAAACGCAAACCGGGGTTGTATCATTAAAGTCATTTTTCTCACAACCTTCTACTGAAGACGTATCGGCTACTCATGTTAAAGCACGCATTCAATCTTTTATTGACCATGAAGAAAAGGACAAGCCTCTATCAGATCAAAAAATTGTTGATATGCTAACGAAAGAACGAATTCATTTATCAAGACGTGTGATTACGAAATATAGAAAACAACTTTTAATAGTAAGTTCTTCAAAACGAAAACGATTTGAAAGGAAGGATTCATGATGGAAATAAGATTCTATTCTCGCCCCAACTGCTTATTATGCATAGAAGCCTGGATGATGCTGCAACTTGTAAAAGAAGATGTTTATCTAGATATTGAAGAAATTAATATTGAAGAAAATGATGAAATACATGAAAAATATGTACTTCGTATTCCTGTTATTGAGTATAAGGGAGAAGTAATTCAAGAAGGACGAATTGACTATCCGACATTGTTAGAGGCGTTTAATTCCTAAACGTCTTTTTTATTTGCACTTTTTAAAAAATTAGAGTATATTAATAGTAGAAGTGGGACGATAATTAATTGAGTGGGACAAAAAACGTCCAACTACTTATTTAGAAGGAGAATGCAATGGATCAATTACTAGGAGCACAACAAAAATTGTTACCTGAAATGACGGCACTTCTACAAAAGAGATATCGATTATTAATGACAATTCAATTGTCTGCTGGGATTGGACGTAGAGCATTAGGACAAATTGTCCAAGCAACTGAACGCGAGACTAGAAGAGAATCAGATATATTGCGAGCACAAGGGTTAATTCATGTGTTGGCAAATGGGATGGAAATTACACAAGAAGGCAATGATGTATTACACACTTTAAAAGTGTTAGTTCATGAATTATCTGGATTAGGTGAGATGGAAAGACAATTGGAACAGACTTTTAAGTTAGCTCAAGTAATCATCGTTCCAGGTGACAGTGAAATAGAAAGCTATGCAAAGTCGTTAATTGGTCAGGAAGCAGCAAAGCAACTGGAGCTGTTATCACAAGATCAAGATACTGTCGCTGTTACGGGCGGTAGTACAATTGCCGCTATTACGGATCATTTATCTGTGCATAACAAACCTAAAAATTTAGTGTTTGTAGCAGCACGTGGAGGAATTGGGGAAAACGTAGAATTACAAGCGAATCATATAGCATCAGCATTCGCCCTACAAGCAAGTGGGACTTCTCGAACCCTTTACTTACCAGATCATTTAAGTGAAAAAGCATACAAGACAATGATTAAAGAACCTGTAATAAAGGAAATGATGGATTTATATGATAATACGAACATCGTCATACACGGTATAGGCGACGCTAAAGAAATGGCACGACGTCGAAACTCGAGTCAACAAGAACTAGATACAATTTCTCAGATGCAAGCTGTTGGAGAAGCCTTTGGTTATTACTTTAACGAACAAGGTAAAGCGGTTCACCGCATTCGAACAGTTGGGATTCAATTAAAGCAACTTAAACAAGCTCGACATTTACTTGCGGTGGCGGGTGGAGCTTCTAAAGCTTCCGCCATTCTGTCTTATTTAAAACATGCACCTCGCCAAACGGTATTAATTACAGACGAAGGTGCAGCAAAAAACATAACTCAACTTATGAGTAATTAAAATTAGGAGGAAAAATAAATGACTTTAAAATTAGCTATTAATGGATTTGGACGTATAGGACGCGTGGTTTTCCGCGAAGCAATGAAACAACCTGAGGTGGAAATAGTAGCGATTAATGACTTAACTGATGCAGCGATGTTAGCACATTTATTAAAATATGATTCAGTACATGGTATTTTTAATGCGGATGTTACATCTGACGGTGACTATTTAATCGTGGATGGAAAAAAAGTTCGTGTATATGCTGAAAAAGATCCTTCAGTTTTACCTTGGAAAGAGCTTGAAATTGATATCGTGATTGAAGCTACAGGTATTTTCCGTGATACTGAATCAGCTGGGAAACATATTGAAGCCGGCGCTAAAAAGGTAATCGTTTCATCACCAGGTAAAAAAATGCCGACATTTGTTATGGGTGTTAACCACGAGTCATATAACGAACAAACAGATCATGTGGTTTCAAACGCTTCTTGTACGACAAATAGTTTAGCACCAGTTGCAAAAGTACTTCATGAAAACTTTGGAATGAAACGTGCCATGATGACGACGATTCACTCATACACAAATGACCAACGTATTTTAGACTTACCTCATGGAGATTACCGACGTGCACGTGCAGCCGCTGAATCTATGATTCCAACTTCAACTGGGGCAGCAGCAGCAGTAGCGTTAGTGCTTCCTGAATTAAAAGGAAAATTAGACGGCATGGCAGTTCGAGTACCAACGCCAAATGTATCAATTGTTGATTTAGTTGCAGAGCTTGAAAAAGATGTAACTGTTGAAGAACTAAATGCAGCCTTTAAATTAGCATCTGAAAATGAATTAAAAGGATTCTTAGAATATAATGAAATACCATTAGTATCTCGTGACTATAACGGCAACGCTGCTTCATCAACTGTAGATGGATTATCAACCATGGTACTTGAGAAAAACATGGTTAAAGTGTTATCTTGGTATGATAATGAAACAGGCTACTCTGCACGTTGTATAGACCTTGCATTACACATGTACAAAAAAGGTCTGTAATAGGAAATCCTGACCTTGAGCTAAATGTAACTTGACTTTATTTATAGCGAACATTTGCGACAACCACTATAATAGAGTTGAGTAAAAGGAACGGAGATATACTCCGTTCCTTATTTTTTAAGCATTGAAGGAGGAGAATTCATGAAACAAAAGCAGACAATGCACCAAGTGGACTTTGCAGGTAAACGTGTATTTTGCCGAGTGGACTTTAACGTCCCGATGGATGACGGAATGATTACAGACGATACACGTATTCGTGCATCACTCCCGACCATTCAACATTTGGTAGACAAAGGCGCAAAAGTAATATTAGCAAGTCATATGGGTCGACCAAAAGGAGAAGTTCATGAAGAGTTCCGCTTAACTGCAGTGGGTATACATCTAAGTGAGTTATTACATAAACCAGTTCAAAAACTAGACGAGTCTATCGGTGAGTCAGTAGAAATTGCGATTTCTGGAATGGAAAAAGGAGACATTGTATTACTTGAAAATGTCCGGTTCCATAAAGGGGAAGAAAAGAACGATTCAGCATTAGCAGAGCAATTCGCTAAACTGGCAGATGTATATGTAAATGATGCTTTTGGAGCTGCGCACCGTGCCCATGCTTCTACAGAAGGCATTGCGAAACATATACCGGCAGTTTCTGGATTGTTAATGGAAAAAGAACTAGACGTTTTAGGGAAAGCATTATCTAAACCAGAGCGTCCATTTACTGCTATTATTGGCGGTGCAAAAGTTAAAGATAAGATTGGCGTTATTGATCATTTGTTAGACATAGTGGATAACTTGTTAATCGGTGGAGGCTTATCTTATACGTTTTCGAAAGCACAGGGCTACGATATTGGAAAGTCATTAGTAGAAGAAGACAAAATTGATTTAGCTAAATCGTTTATTGAAAAAGCAAAAAACAAAGGCGTGAATTTATACTTGCCTATTGATGTAGTTGTTGCAAGTGAGTTTTCAAAAGACGCTCAAACAAAAGTAGTGAACATTGATGAAATCCCTTCTGACTGGATGGGTCTTGATATTGGTCCGAAAACAACATCTCAATATTCAGACGTCATTGCCAATTCAAAACTAATCATTTGGAATGGTCCAATGGGCGTATTTGAAATAGCGGCATTTGCAGAAGGAACGAAAGCTGTTGCAAACGCTATGGCCTCGACACAAGGATATACAGTCATCGGTGGTGGAGATTCAGCGGCAGCTGTAGAAAAGTTTGAGGTTGCGCATAAAATGGATCACATCTCAACTGGTGGCGGAGCTTCTTTAGAGTTCATGGAAGGTAAAGACTTACCTGGAGTTGTAGCACTAAACGATCAAAACTAAGGAGGAATTCGCATGCGAAAACCAATTATTGCTGGTAACTGGAAAATGTATAAAACTTTATCTGAGGCAAAACAATTTGCCGAAGAAGTAAAAGGATTAGCACCAGATTCTGTGAAAGTGGATACAGTAATTTGTGCAGCACCACTCTTTCTTGAACAATTAACCCAATCACTATCTGGATCAACTGTTCATGTGGGTGCTCAAACGATGCACTTTGAAAATGAAGGTGCTTTTACTGGCGAAGTTAGCCCAGTTCAATTAGCAGACTTAGGCGTTGAATACGTTATTTTAGGACACTCAGAGCGACGTGAATATTTTAATGAAACAGACGAAGCTGTCAATAAGAAAGTGCATGCGGCATATGCCCATTCATTAACTCCAATTGTTTGTGTAGGTGAAACTCTTGAAGAGCGTGAAGCAGGCAACACGACAGCTAAGGTAGAAGTTCAAGTAGAAAAAGGTCTAGCTGGCTTGAATGAAGATCAAGTGAAACAAACGGTAATTGCATATGAACCAATATGGGCAATCGGTACTGGTAAAACAGCTACATCTGAAGATGCCAATGAAGTGTGTGGGGCAATTCGTTCGAAAGTAGAATCGTTGTTTGGTCAACAAGTGGCGAATGCTGTTCGTATTCAATATGGCGGTTCTGTTAAACCAGAAAATATTGAAGAATTATTATTGATGGAACATATTGATGGTGCCCTAGTTGGTGGCGCAAGCTTAAAAGCTTCCTCATTCCTTAAATTACTAGAGGCTGGTGCCAATGTCTAAATTACCAGTTGCACTGATTATCTTAGATGGCTTTGCTCTTCGTAGCGAGGTTTTTGGCAATGCAGTGGCACAAGCGAAAAAACCAAATTTTGATCGCTTTTGGAATGACTATCCTCACTCTTCCTTGATTGCTTCAGGGAAGGCAGTAGGACTTCCTGAAGGACAAATGGGAAATTCGGAAGTTGGACATTTAAACATTGGTGCTGGACGTATCGTTTATCAAAATTTAACACGCATTCATAAATCGATTGCGGATACCGATTTTTACCAAAACGCTGCGTTTATGGAAGCCATTGCACATGTAAAAGCAAATGGTTCAAAGCTCCATTTAATGGGTTTGTTATCTGATGGTGGCGTTCATTCACACTACGAGCACTTATTTGCTTTGCTGCAAATAGCGAAAACGCACGGAGTTGAAGATGTATTTGTTCATGGATTTTTAGATGGACGCGATGTAGGTCCAACAACTGCACTTGCATATATCGAAGAAACCGAACGTCAAATGTCTGATCTCGGTGTAGGTAAGTTTGCGACTATAAGTGGACGTTATTATGCAATGGATCGTGATCACAGGTGGGAACGTTTAGAGAAAACGTATCGTGCATTAGTGGACGGTGTAGGCGAATCAACTACTTCAGCTGTTGCTGGAGTTCAATCTTCTTATGATAATCAAGTAGCAGATGAATTTGTTGTACCGTTTGTCATTGAAGAAAAAGGACAACCAATCGCAACGATTGACACACAAGATGCTGTTATTTTCTTTAATTTCAGACCGGATCGAGCGATTCAATTATCATCTGTTTTTACAAATCCTGATTGCGATGCATCATTCTCACTGAGTCCTAAACATCCAACTGACTTAAAGTTTGTTACGTTTACTTCCTATAGTGACCAAGTTTTTGCATCTATCGCATATGAAAATGACAACTTAGTCAATACGATTGGGGAAGTTCTTTCAGTAAATGGAAAAACACAATTACGTATAGCTGAAACGGAAAAATACCCACATGTTACGTTCTTTATGAGTGGTGGACGAGAACAACGTTTTCCAGGTGAAGAACGAATATTAATTAATTCACCAAAAGTTGCAACGTATGATTTACAACCAGAAATGAGCGCTTATGAAGTGACCGATGCTTTGTTAGATGCTATTTCATCAGATCGTTTTGATGGCATTTTATTGAATTTTGCTAATCCTGACATGGTGGGCCATAGTGGTATGCTTGAGCCAACGATTCGCGCGATTGAAGTAGTTGACGAATGTTTAGGTAGAATTGTTGATGCACTATTAGCAAAAGGCGGAACAGCTATCATCACGGCAGATCATGGGAATTCAGATGAAGTCTTAACAATTAAAGGTCAACCTATGACTGCTCATACAACTAATCCCGTTCCTGTTATTGTTACAAAAAAAGGAATAAAGCTACGTGAAGATGGCATTTTAGCCGATTTAGCACCAACCATGTTACACTTATTAGGAATTACGCCACCATTTGAAATGACAGGTAAAACATTACTGAAAACTGAGGAGACTTAAAACATGTCAATTATTACACAAATACAAGCTCGTGAAGTATTAGATTCTCGCGGAAATCCAACAGTTGAAGTCGAAGTATTTACAGAAAGTGGCGCATTTGGTCGTGCGATTGTACCTTCTGGTGCTTCCACTGGTGAACATGAAGCCGTAGAGCTACGTGATGGTGACAAAGGACGTTACTTTGGTAAAGGTGTGTTAAAAGCTGTTGAAAATGTAAATGAAGCAATTGCAGATGAACTTGAAGAAAAATTTTCGGTTTTAGATCAAGTATCTATTGATCAAGCTATGATTGAATTAGATGGTACAGATAATAAAGGTAACCTAGGTGCAAATGCCATTCTGGGTGTTTCAATGGCAGTTGCTCATGCAGCAGCAGACTTCTTGGACATTCCATTATATCAATACTTAGGTGGATTCAATGCAAAACAACTACCAGTTCCCATGATGAACATCATTAATGGTGGAGCACATGCAGATAATAACGTTGATATACAAGAATTTATGGTAATGCCTGTAGGGGCAGAATCTTTCCGTCATGCACTCCAAATGGGTGCTGAAATTTTCCATAGCTTAAAATCTGTTTTGAAAGAAAAAGGATTGAATACAGCTGTGGGTGATGAAGGTGGATTTGCACCTAACTTAGCTTCCAATGAAGAAGCCATTACAACCATTTTGACTGCGATTGAGAATGCAGGATATAAAGCAGGCGAAGAAATTTTTATTGCTATGGACGCAGCTTCTTCTGAGTTCTTTAATAAAGAAGATGGCAAATACCACTTAGTAGGAGAAGGGGTTGTAAAATCCTCTGAAGAGATGGTTAATTGGTATACTGAACTATGCGACAAATATCCAATCATTTCAATAGAAGATGGTTTGGATGAAAACGACTGGGCTGGTCATAAATTATTGACAGAACGTTTAGGCGATCGTGTTCAACTTGTCGGCGACGATTTGTTCGTTACTAACACCACTAAACTTTCTAAGGGCATTGAAGAAGGTGTAAGCAACTCAATCTTAATAAAAGTAAATCAAATTGGTACATTAACAGAAACGTTTGATGCGATTGAAATGGCGAAACGCGCTGGCTATACTACAGTGATTTCTCATCGCTCAGGTGAAACTGAAGATGTGACCATTGCAGATATCGCAGTTGCTACAAATGCTGGACAAATCAAAACGGGTGCACCATCTCGTTCTGACCGAGTTGCTAAATACAACCAATTGTTGCGTATCGAAGATCAACTATTCGATACATCTAAATACTTAGGATTGAAAACATTTTACAACTTAAAAAAATAAAGTAGAAAGCTGGACACAACTTTAAATTGTGTCCAGCTTTTTTGCTTTTCAACATCCAAATTTTAGTGAATTTATTTTATGAGCTACACCTTATTTTTCTAAACAGTGTTGAATATTTATCAAGCGATTACACTTGTCCAAATTGTCAACCAGAATTCTTAATGTATTTCTCTATGTTTATTGTGCTTGACTCTATTATTTGGTAAAATAGTATTTGTTGTGATGTTTCTGATCGGGAGGTGGAACAAATGCATGCGTTGTTATTGACTTTACTAGTCATCAATTCGTTAGCATTAATCGTTGTTGTGTTGTTACAATCAGGGAAAAGTGCAGGTTTATCAGGTGCCATCTCTGGCGGAGCTGAGCAACTTTTCGGGAAGCAGAAAGCAAGAGGAATTGATCTTGTCTTACACCGAATTACGATTGTATTAGCTGTATTATTTTTTATTTTGGCAATTGCCGTAACGAAATTATAATAAACACATACGAACCGTCTGACCGACTAAATTGGTTAGGCGTTTTCTTATATTGATTATTAAATGAAAAAGGTAGGAAATTACATTAGTATAAGAAAAGCTTTAACGTGCATCATTATAAATACACACTGTGTTTTTCTAGCACTGATTAATATGGAAATAGGTTAGAAACCAGTATAAAAAATAGAGTATATTATGTCTTGTTCTAAGCGTTAACTCGCTCCCAAGCTTTGTCCATCAGGATGTGGGTCATGAAGGTGTTGCGAGATGACGTCGCGATGTATACCTTCTTTCATCTTATCGCCGAAGTAGAGCAAGATTGGCGCTTTTCACTTTTCTTATTAGATGGAGGTCTTTTTAATGCGAATCGCGCAACCCAAACCGTTCTTTTTTGAAGCGGGTAAAAGAGCCGTATTATTGCTACATGGATTTACAGGAAATTCGTCAGATGTACGTATGCTTGGTCGTTTTTTAGAGAAAAATGGCTATACTAGTCTGGCACCTCATTATAAAGGACATGGTGTACCGCCTGAAGAATTAATTTTAACAGGACCTACTGATTGGTGGGAGGACGTTATACGTGGCTATGACCAATTAAAAGCAGCTGGTTATGAAGAAATTGCAGTTGCTGGATTATCATTAGGTGGTGTTTTTTCATTGAAATTAGGGTATACCTTTCCTATAAAAGGAATTGTGACAATGTGTGCTCCTATGTCTATGAAAACAACAGAACTTATGTATGAAGGCGTTTTAAAATATGCAAGAGATTATAAGCGCTTTGAAGGAAAAGACGCATCTCTTATCGAAGAAGAAGTAGAAGTTCTTCAAAAGAGTTCGATGGAGTCTCTACCTGATTTACGAAGCCTTGTGTATGACGTTCGTGATCATGTGGATCATATTTACGCGCCACTATTTGTTGTCCAAGGACGTCAAGATAGCGTGATTGATACAAACTCAGCCAATATCATTTATGATGAGGCAGAATCATTTGAAAAGGAAATCAAATGGTATGAAAAATCAGGTCATGTGATTACGCTTGATCTTGAAAAAGAACAATTACATGAGGATATACTAGGATTTTTACAGTCATTAGAGTGGCAGGAGTAAAATCTGTCTCACTCGCACACGCTATAAAAAGGAGGGATGAAAGATGGAACAAAATTTACAACAGCGTTTACTGGATTTCATGCGTGAAGAGGAATATAGGCCTTTGACTGTACAAGAGTTTGAGAGTCAATTTGGATTTGAAAATGCGGATGAATTTAAAGAATTAGTTAAGACACTGGTCCGTCTAGAAGAAAAAGGATACGTAATTCGTTCAAAATCAAATCGTTATGGTGTTCCTGAAAGAATGAATCTACTAAGAGGTAAATTTATTGGACATGCGAGAGGGTTTGGCTTTGTTGCACCTGATGAAGAAGGTATGGGGGACATTTTTATTCCACCTACTGAAGTTAACGGGACAATGAACGGAGATATCGTCCTTGTGCGCGTTTCTAGTAATAGTTCTGGAGACCGACGTGAAGGCTCTATTACCAAAATTGTAGAACGTGGCATTTCAAAAGTAGTGGGACAATTCCAAGACAATAAAGGATTTGGTTTTGTTCTTCCTGATGATAAAAAAATCTCAATGGATATTTTTATCGCAAAAGAAGACACACTTGGTGCGACTGATGGACATAAAGTAATAGTTGAAATTACAGGATGGCCAGAAGGTCGTAATTCTGCAACTGGTATGGTGACACAAATTCTAGGACATAAAAATGATCCTGGTGTTGATATTTTGTCTATTATTCATAAACATGGTATTGAAACTGACTTTTCACAACAAGTCTTAGATCAAGCCAATACAGTACCGGATGAAATTGCAAAGTCAGATTTGGAAGGTCGACGTGACCTTCGAAATGAAGTCATAGTAACAATTGATGGCGCAGATGCAAAAGACTTAGATGACGCGGTTACAGTAACCAAGAATCCAGATGGCACCTACAAACTAGGAGTTCATATAGCTGACGTAAGTCATTATGTTACCGAAGGTTCACCTATGGATACAGAAGCATATGACCGGGCGACAAGTGTTTACTTAACAGACCGAGTTATTCCTATGATTCCACACCGTTTATCAAACGGTATTTGTTCATTGAATCCACAAGTAGACCGCTTAACTTTGTCTTGTGAAATGGTTATTAATGGTAGCGGAACAGTGGTCTCACACGAAATTTTCCAAAGTGTTATTAAAACAAAAGAACGAATGACATATACAGATGTCTACAAGATTGTAGAAGAAAAAGATGAAGCTTTACTTGAGAGATACAGTGATTTAGTACCGATGTTTGACCTAATGGTGGAACTTGCTGCTGTTTTACGAGAAAAACGCGCAAATCGTGGAGCAATTGATTTTGACTTTAAAGAATCAAAAGTTCTTGTTAACGAAGAAGGTTGGCCGACAGATGTTGTCATTAGAGAACGAACTGTAGCTGAGCGTTTAATTGAGGAGTTTATGTTAGCTGCAAATGAAACAGTAGCAGAACATTTTCACTGGATGGACGTGCCGTTCATTTATCGTATTCATGAAGATCCGAAACCTGAGAAACTTCAGCGATTCTTTGGATTTTTAACGAACTTTGGTATTGTTGTAAAAGGGGCTGGTAATGAAATACACCCGCGTGCTTTACAAGAAATTGTAGAGTCTATTGCAGGATTACCTGAAGAGCCCGTTATCTCAACCATGATGCTTCGTTCATTGCAACAAGCACGTTATTACTCTGAGAGTCTCGGTCATTTTGGTTTATCAACTGATTATTACACACACTTTACATCACCGATTAGACGTTATCCAGATTTAATTGTGCACCGTTTAATACGCACATATTTAATTAATAAAGATGTATCAAAACCGACCATCGCCCATTGGGAAGCGGTCATGACAGAAATTGCGGACCATACTTCTGAACGTGAACGTCGTGCAGTTGAAGCTGAGCGTGATACAGAATCATTGAAAAAAGCACAATTCATGGTTGATAAAATTGGTGAAGAGTTTGAAGGGATTGTTAGTTCAATCACAAACTTTGGTATGTTTATTGAGCTTCCAAACACCATTGAAGGCCTTGTCCATGTGAGTAATATGACAGATGATTATTATCGATTTGATGATCGTCAAATGATGATGCTAGGAGAACGAGCAGGCAAACAGTTCCGTATAGGAGATGAAGTAACAGTTCGTGTTACGTCTGTTAAACCGGAAGAGTCTGCGATTGATTTTGAAATCGTAGGAATGAATAAATCATTCCCACGTACACGTAAGGAAGCACCAAAAGTGATTCAAGCAAAACGTAAAGAAGGTTCTGGGAATCGTTCATCTGAAAATTCTTCAAAACCTGGTCAGAAAAAAGAAGTAAAACAAAAGAAAAAATATTTCGAAGGCATTGCTAAAAAACAACAAGGTCAAGGTCGTAAAAGAAAGAAAAAGTAAGGAGTTAGAGCGGTGATAAGCCGCTCTTTTCAAAACAGCGAGGTGTACACAAATGGCAAAAGGTCAAGGGAAAGTCGTTGCGCAAAACAAAAAAGCGAATCATGATTTCTATATTGAAGACACGATTGAAGCTGGTATCGTATTGCAAGGTACTGAGATTAAATCTGTAAGAAAAAGTAAAGTTCAATTGAAAGATGCATTTGTGCGAATTCGCAACAATGAAGCCTGGATTTCCAATATGAATATCAGTCATTATGAACAAGGAAATCGTTTTAATCATGAACCTTTACGTTCGAGGAAACTGTTACTTCACAAGAAGCAAATTAACGAGTTAATCGGACTTTCCAAAAGAGATGGTTTTTCAATCATTCCAATCAAAATGTATTTAAAAGATGGCTTTGCCAAGGTGTTAATTGGTATGGGTAAAGGGAAAAAGACTTACGATAAACGTGAGGATTTAAAGAATAAAGAAGCTAAGCGTGATATGGCACGAGCATTCAAGTCTCGAAACCAAGAATAATAATACTTGAAGTTTGACCAATTTTGTCTTATAATGAAATTACTACTTTGCCAGATTTTCATGTAGTACACCCGAACTTCCAATAAGAGTTCAAGAAGGAACAAAAAATAGTGAAAGCAATTTTTTGAGTATGCCTTTTTGATTATCCTTTATTAAGGGGACGTTACGGATTCGACAGGGATGGTCTGAGCTTAAGTTGCGCGTCGGAGGGCTCGGCTCCGTATCAACGGCACTCTATAATAATTGGCAAAAACCAAAACCTAGCATTCGCAGCGTAAGCTGACGATGTTGCTTGTCTTGGCCATCGCCCATGTGGTCATGTACGAGCTCACTTTTAGTGGGATACGATTGTCGATGCGACTTGAGTCGACAAAAAGAGATTTCCAAGTTAGCGCACAAGACGCCCGCTTGTCGGCATAATATTGCGCGAAATTTAATAGGCAAGATACACGCGTAGAAGCTTAAGTGTTGGAGTTTCTGGACGCGGGTTCGATTCCCGCCGTCTCCATTTACATGATTTATGTAGGTGGATATAATCTATTCAATCAAGCACGTCTTTCGATTAACTTCGAAAGACGTGTTTTTTTGTTGTCTAATTGTATGATAAGAGATAAACGTGAGTATAGGCTTGTTTAATTCTTGTATTTATATAAATACAAGAAAAAGGGGTTCATTAGTAGTTATCTATAGTAAGGTACTGGAATATAATCGACTAAGTTGTCTAATTCTTATGGTGAAAAATGTGTGAAAGGAGAGTAAAACCTGGAAAGAATTCGTTCATTATTACATATACAAAGAACGGGTCAGTTAAACCAACCATTCCAAATCCTTAAGTTTCGATCAATGAAGACCACCCAAATGAATCAATTAAACTGCATGCACATGGACTGTCGGTATATCGGAAGATTTTGTATTTAAGAAATCACATAATTCAAAGCGGTAATTAAATAGAGCATGACTTATATTATGTTGAAAACTGTTCATTTCAATTAGATATAAAAATCATCATGCTCACCATTATAGCGATTTTCAAAGGCAAGGGGGCATATTAACTTTCATGAATCGAACTATGGAAATTCGTGATTTTATTAACTTATTTAGAAAGAAGAAGAAAATCATTTTACTGGTTACTTTGAATATAATGCTTATTGGAGGCTTTGCGAGTTTTGCGATACCTACAAAGTTTGAAGCGAAAACAGATGTACTTGTAAATTTCACTACTACAAATATTGTGTCGAGTGGAGAGATTGATGCAAATTTACGCCTTATTGAAACATATAAATATTTGATGAAAAGTAATCGGATATTAAATAAAGTAAACGACTCACTTAAGGAAGCGTATAAAAAAGATGAACTAAATCAAATGGTGAAAATCGAATCAAACATAAATTCACAAATTTTAACCATTTTGGCTGAAGAAAAAACACCGGAAAATGCAGTGGCATTAGCAAATGCCATGGCCACTACTTTTCAGGAAGAAATAAAAACGCTTATGAACTTAGAAAATGTTCAAATATTAAGTGAAGCAACTGTAGGTCAAGATACAAAAGTAATTAAGCCGATTACAGCATTATTTTTTATCATTTCTGCAATTATCGGATTTTTGGTAAGTTATATTTTCGTCCTAATCCAAGAAATGTTTTATACAATAATTGACTCACCCGAAAAAGCTGAAAAAGCACTTGGTTTACCGGTAATCGGTATGATTCCTTCTGGAGAAGGAAAACTTATACATGAATTAGAATCGAATGATATTTTTACAGAAATATTTCGTACCATTCGAGCAAATTTACTGTATGTACTTTCAAAACAACAAGCAAAAACACTACTCGTGACGAGTGCAGAATCTGGCGACGGTAAATCTTACGTGAGCGCAAACTTATGCATTGTGTTTGCGATGGATCAGAAAAAAACCGTCTATGTTGATGCTGATTTACGAAGAGCAAATGGGCGTCAACTGTTTCAATTACCAAAACGTATAGGTGTTACTTCATATGTTGCAGGCTTGTACAATTTGCAAGATATCATACAACCCACTGAAGTGCCTAACCTGTCCTTTATTAGCGCAGGTCCTGTTCCTCCAAATCCAGCGGAGCTAATTTCTTCAGAGAAATTCACTCAGCTTTTAGAAGAACTAAAGAAACAGTTTGACATAATTATAGTAGATACACCTCCATTGCTTGTTGCCGATACACTACATATATCGACAAATGTAGACGGGTGTTTGTATGTAGTGAATGCGGAGGCTTCTAAACTCGAACAGTCTATTCATTCAATTGAACAGTTAAAAAAAGTCCAAGCACCACTAATTGGATCAATTCTCAATAAATCAAAAGAGTCAATTCGTTCTAATTCTTACTACTATTAAGGAGGAAGCATATGTTAGTAGATTTACACAATCATATATTACCGGGGCTTGATGACGGACCAGACACAGAATTAGAGGCTCTCCTTCTAATTCAAAATGCAGTCCATAACGGAGTTACTCATATTGTGGCAACTCCTCACCATCGAAATGGTGTCTTTAATCAAGATATTAATGAGATAAAAGATTCAATTCATACCTTGAATTTATTATTGCAAGAAAGAGAAATCCTGGTGACTATATTGCCCGGTATGGAAGTGCGTCTTCATGCGGACTTACTCGATGAGTTAGCATCTACTACATTGACGATTGCAGGTAGTCATAAATATGTATTAATTGAATTTCCTACTCATCACATTCCCCAGTTTACGGAGTCTATTTTTTATGAGATGCAATTAAAAGGATACATTCCTGTTATTGCTCATGCAGAAAAGAATGAGGAAATAAGAAGGCATCCCAAAAAATTGTTTAATTTGGTTACTAAAGGTGCTCTCGTACAAGTGACTGCTGCCAGTGTGACTGGAGCTAACGGAAAAGATTTGCAAAGATTCGTATTAAAATTATGTCAGCATAATATTGTTCACTTTATTGCTTCAGATGCACACGGTGTTCATATACGGCCATTTTTAATCAAACAAGCCTACCAAGTGATTGAGCATAAACTCGGCAAAAATTTTGTGAACTATTTTCAACAAAATGCTAATCACGTATTAAATGGAGTGGAATTTCAAGTATTTCAACCAGCATTAATAGGAAAAATTTAGATGCGTGTAATTATAGAGAGCGAAGGTATTAAGAGTTGACACTACTGCTTTAGTTAAAAAATAAGCTTTTAAATTATTCGAAGCTTGTCGTTATTAGTGGAATCAAATCTCCTATTAAAACATCGCCGGTTCACCTCTCCTGCTGTCTTTCTTTTCAAATTATATTTATGGAGAAACATCCCTTCAAATAAAGTAAGCGGTTTTTAGTTTCATATTGAGTAAATATCAATGTAATAAGCATAGGAAAAAGAGGTTGGCCATCTAAAGAGCAACCTCTTTTCTGATTATCCTTGTAGCCAGATTCCAATCTTCTCTAGTAATTGAAAATATATAAGCATCATAGTTTTGAGAACCTTGATATAGATAGTTTCTTAATAAACCTTCTTTTACAAATCCGACTTTCAACAATAGTTGCCACGATGCCTTATTTGCTGGAAAAGTGGTTGCACCCACTCGAGACAAGTTTAGCTCCTCAAAGCAATATGGTAAAACAGCTCGTAATGCTTCTTTTATATATCCCTTGCTCCAATAATCAGGATGTAAGTCATATCCGACCTCACATTTTTTACTCCAAAGCTGTAGATTATTCAAGCCAATCGTACCAACTAATTCTTCAGTTTCTTTAACTTGAAGTCCCCATCGAATGGATTGTTTTCTTTCAAAATTTGTTGAAAAAGACTGTATCATTTTCTCCGCTTGTTCTACTTCAACAAATGGATCCATCCCATAATATCGAGTCACATCTTCACGGGAGAATTGTTTAAAAAGAGTAGAAGCGTGTGATTTGTTCAACTCAATCAGTTGTAATCTTTTTGTTTCTAAACGTGGATACGTCATTAAATAACCTCCCTACATCTAGCTTTGACTCTCTTTTGAAAAATATATATAGTCTATCGGGGTGCCTGCTATGTCAAATTGTCTTAAAAATGAAGTCACTTGACCACGGTGGTAGGATGCATGATTGATAAATGTAAAGAACATTTCTTCACGCCTGTTCGAAAATGAATCACCTCTTAAATTAGTAAACTTTAAAACTTGATTCCAATCATCATCTGAAAGCGTTAAAAAGTATTGTTCCATTTCTACATGCAACTTTGTAAAAGCTTTTTTAGTTAATGAAACTGTACTGACATCAAACTCAATCCATTCGGGTTTCTCAATACCGGTTAAACGTTTGTACCATATGTAGTCTACACTCAGTATATGTGAATACGTTTCACTGATAGATTTAAATGAATTCTTTGCCTCTTGATGAAAAACCGAAGCATCTTGTGACTCAACATGATCTAATAATTTTTGAGTCGCCCATTTATGATATCGAAACATCGATTGCCATTCCATTATAAGTCCTCCTTTAAAAATGTTAATATTTTCTATGTTAACACTTTAATGAGGTAATACACTACCACTGCATCTTGTTATAATTTGGTAAATAGTTATTGAAGTTCTATTATGGCACCCTTATACTCGATGTAGAGGAGTGTTCAACATGATCTTATTAACAGGTGAGAATTTAAATATTGAGGAAATGCGCTCTATTTTATTTCAAAATGAACATATAAAATTAGATAAAACTGCGTTAATTCGCGTACAAAATAGCCGTGAAGCAGTAGAACGTATTGTAAAAGAAGGTAGAACCGTTTATGGAATTAATACGGGTTTTGGTAAATTTAGCGATGTCAGCATAAATGAAGAGGACGTTCGAGCATTGCAACTTCATTTAATTCGCTCACATGCTTGCGGAATTGGTGTGCCATTTGAAGAACATGTGTCTCGTGCAATGGTTGTTTTACGATTAAATGCTTTATTAAAAGGTTTCTCAGGAATTCGTGTAGACGTTTTAGAACGCTTAGCTTACATGGTCAATCACTCTATTCATCCAGTCATTCCATCACAAGGGTCACTAGGAGCTTCAGGCGATTTAGCACCCTTATCTCATTTAGCATTAGTATTAGTCGGTGAAGGATTTGTATGGAAAGAAGGACAACAAATAGCAACTTCAGACGTTTGGACGGAACATAACATCGAACCGCTTGTGCTTGAAGCCAAAGAAGGACTCGCACTTATAAACGGAACACAAGCGATGACTGCCCAAGGAGTTGTAAATTGGTTAGAAGCAGAGACACTCGCTTATCAAAGTGAATGGATTGCAGCGATGACAATGGAAGCTCTTCACGGGATTACGGATGCTTTTCACCCAGCTGTTCATAAAGCCCGTGGTTACGTAGAACAAGTTGATGTGGCTAGAAGAATGCTTGAATGGTTAGAAGGCAGTCAATTAGTCACTACCCAAGGCCAAAAGCGAGTTCAAGATGCGTATTCCCTAAGATGTATTCCACAAATACATGGGGCTAGTTGGCAAGTTCTTGGGTATGTAAAAGAAAAGTTAGAGATTGAAATGAATGCAGCAACAGATAACCCACTTATATTTGAAGATGGCGAAGTCATTATTTCTGGTGGTAATTTCCATGGACAGCCAATTGCATTTGCGATGGACTTTTTAAAGATTGCCATGGCTGAGCTTGCAAATGTTTCTGAGCGTCGAATTGAACGACTGGTTAACCCATATTTAAACGAAGGGTTGCCGCCATTTTTGAGTCCTCAACCGGGTCTTCAATCGGGAGCGATGATTTTGCAGTATGCAGCAGCTAGTTTAGTTTCAGAAAATAAAACACTTGCTCATCCAGCGTCGGTGGATTCAATTCCTTCTTCAGCTAATCAAGAAGACCATGTAAGCATGGGAACCATTGGAGCCCGTCATGCAGGTAACATCATTCAAAATGCCCGTCGTGTATTAGCGATTGAAACGTTCTGTGCTCTCCAAGGAACAGAGTATCGTGGCAAAGAAAAAATGTCACCATCTCTACAAGACAAATGGAATGAATATAGAGCATTTATACCGTCTTTGGATGAAGATCGAATCTTTAGCACAGACATAGAGCGTATAAATATTCATTTAAAAAAAGAAACTAACTTTGATACTTATTCAAAATAGTGAAATTATCGCTACATTAAAAGGTGGTCTCTGAATTTTGGAGACTGTCTTTTATTTGTATTAATCTGTATCGTATTCTTATCGTTGTCTTTGTTATAATAGAGGAAGATCCAAAAAGGAGAGATTCCTATAAAACCTTTCGTTATATTATAGGAAGTTTCAAACGGAATCTTTGACAAAAGAATAGCAGAAAGGGGAAAAATCATGCAATCTACTGAAAAACCACATATTTTATTAGTTGACGGAATGGCTTTGTTATTTCGATCATTTTTTGCTACATCAGTTTTCGGACAATATTTTCGCAATGAACAAGGCGTACCAACAAATGGTGTACAAGGTTTTGCTCGCCACGTATTAGCTGCTAAACAAATGATGAAACCAACTCATATGGCCATTTGTTGGGATATGGGGATGCATACTTTCCGTAATGATTTATTTGAAGGATACAAATCAAATCGCCCATCCCCCCCTGAAGAAATGCTTCCTCAATTTGATATGGCGAAAGATATTTCTAAAATGCTTGGCTGGCAAAATTTTGGCGAAGTTGGAATGGAAGCAGATGATTTAATCGGTTCAATGGCATTTAAATGGAAAGATGAAGCAAATATTACGATTGTAAGTGGGGATAAAGATTTATTGCAATTACTCACTCCAACGACGAAAATTGCATTCACAAAAAAAGGGTACACTATATATGATGACTTTACATATGAACGTTTTATTGAGGAATATCAAATAGAACCATCTATATTTGCTGATGTTAAAGCGTTTATGGGTGATTCAAGTGACGGGTATCCAGGAGTAAAAGGGATTGGTCCAAAAAATGCACTTCAATTAATTCAAACTTATGGTTCAGTTGAAGGGGTCATCGCTGCCTTACATGAGTTGAAACCTGGACAACAAAAGAAAATTAAAGAAAATCTGGATATGTTACGCTTATCTAAAAAACTTGCAACCATACATTGTGCAATGGAATTACCTATTGAACTAGATCAATTATCTATTCCTTCTTACAGCAATCAACAATTACAACAAATTGAAGATGCTGGTTTTGGAATTACAAGTCGATATGCACGTTCTTTGTATTCTATTTAGTTACTAGGAACTTTCTAATAATAAACAGAAACACATCTTTCTGTTACTCAAGTAACTTGGACTTAGGAATAATTTTTACAAAGGTTAATACAGGTTTGTTTTTTTCATAGGAGACAGTACGAATGCGGCTTGAACGATTTCTTCCACCATTATCGTGGATGATTAAGTTCAAGACGTTTTTTTTCTCTTCAAATCCAATTAGTGGCACCCAATGGTAGGCAAATTCAAATTTACCAAACCATTTAAAGGTAAAGTAACGATCGAATTTGACAGCAACAGGTCTGCCTTTTACTAATTCTAATTTTGCATCATCTATAGTACAGGTTTCTATTTGCCAAGTTGGACCTAAGATTTTCCTCAAATTGCGTTTCATTCGCCAAGTAAAAAGACCAATTCTTGTTCCCCCAAGTTGTTGGTAAAGCTGATTCGTATCGTAAGGGCAAGAATCTGGCATCCAATAACGCAAAATTGTTAAGACCGTTACTGGACCACAAGCAGAAGGTTGGTAGTGAGACTTTATGGAGCTGTCATATTGTGAATGACCTTTAATGTCTAGTTGAATACGCATGATTTCACCTCATTAAGGAATACGACCTGTAAGTTGATAATTCTCAAAACTGATATCCAAAAATTTTTTCCATCTGCTTTAACAGTACGGAAAAACTCTTTTCATGTAAACATTAAAGCTGTTAGTGATTTTTTTAAATAAAGGAACTAAAGTATTATTCTCATACTTTACTAGTTTCAAGGTAACGATGAACGTCCTTCAGCTAGTGAATGACTTAGGGATGCATCAGCTTGATGGAAGTTTGCAATAACAAGTCCAACGATATCACAATTTTCAATTCCAGAGAATTCTGCTAATAAATTTTTAATTAGCGCTTGTTTAGTAGATTTATCATAGCTTCGATAAATATAATCGGCTTGTCCATAATTATTTGTTTTATCGATTACATTTTTCCTGTAACTCCTGTAACTCCTGTAATCGGTTGATCAATTTCTATATATGCGGTTACTTCTTTTGGCTCTGAGTCAAAACTATTAGGCTCGTAATTTACACGAGAGGTTTGTTGACATAGCACCATCACGTTGATTATTGTGAACTGCTACTTTTGGTTGGTTAATTGGCAATTGTAAGTAGTTCGTACCAAACACAGTGTCGCTGTGTATCTGAATATGAGAACAAACGATCTTGCAACATTTTATCTTCAGAAGGTACCTGGTACAAGGACATCCGGATTAAACCCTACAGATTCTGTCTCAGCAAAGAAATTCTCTACATTGCGATTCAATACCATGGTTCCAACTAACTCAAATGGGAAATCTTTTTCTAACCAAACTTTCGTTGCATCAAGTGGGTCAAAGTCAAAGTTCTCCATTTCTTGAGGATCTAATGTTTGAAGAAATAAGTCCCACTCTGGATAGTCTACAAAAAAAGGATAGACACGAGGTCTATCCTTTTTGACTTTGAAGAAATTCAGTTATTTGTTCAGGAGATTTTGCATTTGCACTGTGCAAATGAGCTTTTTTCTCGCTATCTTGATAAATCAGTAAGCTAGGAATACCCATAACATCATACTTTTCAGCAATTTCAGGTAGTTCATCACGATTTACTTCGTACCATGTATATTGTTGTTTATATTCTTCCACAATCGGGTCGATAAACATGTCCATACGCGTACAATCAGGACACCATACTGCAGAAAATTTGACGATAACTTCGTTATTAGAAGAAATAATATCCTTGAATTGTTCAATAGTTGTAATTGATTTCATACTGTTCCTCCTTGGACCATATAGGAACAGTTTACACTCTTTAACTTCATGAGGGTAGTAATATTATTGAAGTTGTTGTTTGTATCCTTGGAATTGTTGCACAGCTTGTTGGATTTCTTGTGAAGTGGTAGGAGTCAAGACATACCAACCATGCGTAAATAGTAAATCATAAAAGCTACGTTGTTGCTTTGAAGTATCTCGCAGTTGTGAGAAAATAAGTTGATATAGTGCGTCATGACTTGCTTCATGCATAGCCGTTTCGTAAGAACTGCATAAATATTTTTCAGTTGAAAGGGCATCATTTAAGATGTCTCGATCGTTTAATTGAGGTGTTTCAGCAAAAGGAGTTTCTGGATTTTTCACAGTTTGTTGATTCATGAAACTGGACCTCCTTCACTTTGTTGTAATGTCTTTAATAACTCATCATAATGATTGACGTGCATTTGTTCGGCTGCTTCAAATTCTTTTTTCAAATCGGGTAGTTGACAATTTTGTGATGCCCAATTCATTTTTTTAGCGGCTGATAAATTCCATGACATCATATCTTTGTAATAAAGAAAATCCTTAGTCGATATCATTTTAGGTGGTTCTGGATAAAGCATTTGTTCGTCTTTAGGTTCTGAAAACAAGTTCATTTAGTGTACCCTCCTTAAAATTCTAAATTAGTATGTGGAGAAGATGGTTAAATATACGCTTTATCGTCTATTTTATCCATGCAATTAACGATAGTAGAAATATTTTCAACTTTAGAAGCATAATATAATGAAATGGTATTTAAATAAATGGCAACTTAAAATTTTTGTACTTACAATTATTTTTATATGTAGTAATTATAGAAAACTTGGTAAGTACATAAACATGATGAAAATTTCCTTTTCCAATTATCATTTAAATATTGCGAAAAAAGTGAAAATGATCTAAACTAAATGACATAGATGTTGTTTCTATTTTTTTTGATTAATAAATGAATGAACATTCATTCAAAAAATATAAGGGAGGCTTTGCACGTGACTTATCAAATTAAAAAAGCTGCAGTTTTAGGTTCTGGTGTAATGGGTTCAGGTATTGCAGCTCATTTAGCAAATATCGGTATTCCTACATTATTGCTTGATATGGTACCTCGCAATTTATCAGAAGAAGACAAAGCAAACTCAAAAGCTCGTAATCAAATTGCACAAGGATCTTTAGAAAAACTACTTAAGCAAAAGCCTGCACCATTAGCATCAAAGAAAAATCTTGCACTATTGAAGGCTGGAAATTTTGAAGATGACTTAGATAAATTAAAAGATGTAGATTGGATAATCGAAGTAATTGTTGAGAATCTGGATATAAAAAAAGGACTTTACGAGAAAATAGATGCTGTACGTAAACCGGGAACTATCGTTAGTTCTAACACATCAGGTATTAGCATTAACTCGATGGCTGAAGGCCGTTCTGAAGATTTCCAAAAGCACTTCCTTGGTACTCATTTCTTCAATCCACCACGTTATTTGAAATTGCTTGAGGTGATTCCTGCAACTTCAACATCGTCAGAAGTGATTGAATTCATGAAAGAGTTTGGAGAAGATCGCCTTGGAAAAGGTGTTGTAATAGCGAAAGATACACCAAACTTTATTGCTAACCGTATAGGAACGTATGGACTTTTAGTCACACTTCGTGAAATGTTAGCTAGAGGATATTCTGTGGGAGAAGTAGATTCGGTCACTGGACCTGTCATTGGTCGTCCTAAATCTGCAACCTTCCGAACATTAGATGTTGTGGGGCTTGATACATTTGGACACGTAGCAAAAAATGTATTTGATCAAACAACAGGCGACGAACAGAAGGTGTTTGAATTACCAGCGATGATTACGAAAATGCTGGAAAATGGTTGGTTAGGAGCAAAATCTGGGCAAGGATTCTTCGTTAAAAAAGGGAAAGAAATACTTGAATTAAATCCTGAAACGATGGAATATGAGACTGTGAAAAAATTAAAAACACCTTCACTGGAAATGGCAAAGCAACAAAAAGGACTTGCCGCAAAAGTGAGAACGTTAACATATGCAAAAGATCGCACAGGTGAGTTGCTTTGGAGCATATTAGCACCAACGCTTACGTACTCAGCAAAATTACATGGTGAAATTGCTGACGACATTGTCGCAATAGACAATGCCATGAAGTGGGGCTTTGGCTGGGAACAGGGACCATTTGAAATATGGGATGCCATTGGCGTAAAAGAATCAGTCGAAAAAATGAAAGCTGAAGGCATAGAAGTTCCCGCTTTCGCACAAAGTTTACTAGACCAAGGTTTTGATTCTTTCTATAAAGAAGATAATGCTGAGACTTATTTTTTCAATGGCCAAGATTACTCGGCTGTTCCTACAAATGAAAAAGTAATTAATTTAAAACAATTTAAGAAAAAACACGGAGTCATCAAGAAAAATTCGGGTGCTAGTTTAATAGACTTAGGGGATGGCATAGCTTTACTTGAATTCCATTCACAGGCAAATTCAATAGGTCCTGATATTATTCAAATGATTAACTTCGCGGTTGATGAAGTTGAGAAAAACTTTAAAGGCCTTGTTATTGGAAATCAAGGAAAGAACTTCAGTGTTGGAGCAAACCTTGGCATGATTTTAATGGAAGCCCAAGATGATAATATTTTCGAACTTGATTTTGTAGTTCGCTCATTCCAAAATGCAATGTTGAAAATCAAATACAGTTCAAAACCAGTTGTTGCAGCACCTTTCGGAATGACGCTAGGTGGAGGAGCGGAAGTTTGCTTACCTGCTGCACATATTCAAGCGTCTCATGAAACATATATGGGATTAGTTGAAGTGGGAGTTGGTCTTATTCCTGGTGGTGGTGGGAATAAAGAATTATATATGAAACATTTAAAAGGATTGCCAAATGGTGTACACATAGATTACCAATTCGTGGCAAATAAAGTGTTTGAAACGATTGCCACGGCTAAAGTATCGACTTCTGGAGAAGAAGCACGTGAAAATAACTTCTTAAACTTTGTTGATGGTATTAGTGTGAATGCTGATCACTTAATCTATGATGCGAAACAAGTTGCGCTATCTTTATATGAAAATAACTACAAAGCACCACTTCGTGAAAAAGTTCCTGTTACAGGTGAATCAGGTTATGCAACTCTATTACTTGGAGCAGAAGGTATGTTTTTATCTGGTTTCATCAGCGAGCATGATTTGAAAATCGCGAAGAAATTATCTTATGTATTAGCTGGCGGAAAAGTCCCATATGGCACGTTAGTTGACGAACAATGTTTGCTCGATTTAGAGCGGGAAGCATTTTTAAGTTTAGTAGCAGAACCAAAATCTCAAGCCAGAATGCAAAACATGTTGGTTAAAGGAAAGCCGCTTCGTAACTAAAGAGCGGTATAGAGGAGGAGAACTTATGCGCGAGGCAGTAATAGTAGCAGGTGCCAGAACACCTGTAGGGAAAGCGAAAAAAGGCTCCCTTGCAAAAGTGAGACCAGATGATTTTGGTGCATTAGTTGTAAAAGAAACGTTAAAACGAGCTGGTGGATACGATGGCCCAATAGATGATTTAATTTTAGGTTGTGCAATGCCTGAAGCAGAACAAGGAATGAACGTAGCTCGAAATATCGGTGCACTTGCAGGTTTACCAGATACTACACCAGCGATTACGATAAATCGTTTCTGTTCATCAGGACTTCAATCGATTGCTTATGCTGCAGAACGCATTATGCTTGGCCACTCACAAGCCATTATTGCTGGTGGCGTTGAGTCTATGAGTATGGTGCCAATGATGGGTAATACAATTCGACCGAATGCAACACTAGCTGAAACGGCTCCTCAGTATTATATGGGAATGGGTCATACGGCTGAGCAAGTTGCAGTGAAGTATGGCATCACACGTGAAGAGCAAGACGCATTCGCGGTGCGTTCACATGAACTTGCTGCGGCAGCAATTGCATCTGGAAAATACAAAGATGAAATTGTACCAGTTGAAGTACTGAAACGTTATCTTGATGAAAATAATAAAGCGCAAGAAAAGAAATTTATGTTTGAAATGGATGAAGGTGTTCGGGTTGGGACGAACATGGAGACACTCGCAAAACTTCGTCCAGCTTTTAATGTACGAGGGACAGTTACCGCAGGAAATTCTTCTCAAACGTCTGATGGTGCAGGAGCATTACTTGTAATGGATCGTGAAGTTGCAACTGCTCAAGGTTTAAAACCAATGGCGAAATTCCTTTCATTTGCTGTAGGCGGCGTACCTCCAGAAATCATGGGAATAGGACCTATTGTGGCTATTCCAAAAGCGTTGAAAATCGCTGGTCTTTCCATAGAGGACATTGACTTGTGGGAATTAAATGAAGCATTTGCTTCTCAATCCATTCAAGTAGTACGTCATTTAGGTATTGATATTAATAAAGTGAATGTCAATGGGGGAGCTATCGCTCTAGGTCATCCACTTGGCGCAACAGGTTCCATATTAACGTTGAAAATGATTCATGAATTAAAACGTCAAGGGAAGCAGTTCGGAGTTGTCACAATGTGTATTGGTGGAGGAATGGGCGCAGCAGGCGTATTTGAAATTCTTTAATACTAGGAGGAAATAATATGACAGAAATGATTAAAGGTGGAAGCTTTTTAGTAGAAGACGTGGCAATAGAACGTGTCTTCACACCGGAAGATTTTACAGATGAGCATAAAATGATTGCAAAAACTACGGAAGACTTCGTATCACAAGAAGTTGTTCCAGTCATAGAAAAATTAGAAAATCACGAATTTGAGCATTCTGTAAAACTTTTGAAATCAGCAGGAGATATTGGTTTACTTGGGGCTGACGTTCCAGAAGAATATGGCGGTCTTGATTTAGATAAAATTTCATCTGCACTAATTGCTGAAAAAATGTCTCGCGCAGGTGGATTCTCGATTACTCATGGTGCTCATGTGGGGATTGGTTCATTACCAATCGTTCTTTTTGGAAATGAAGATCAAAAGCAAAAATATTTACCAAAACTCTCAACCGGTGAGCTAATCGCGGCTTATGCATTAACAGAGCCAGGCTCAGGATCAGATGCATTAGGTGCTAAAACTTCAGCTAAGTTAAATGCTGAAGGCACGCATTATGTATTAAATGGTGAGAAACAATGGATTACAAATGCAGGCTTTGCTGATGTTTTTGTCGTTTATGCAAAAATTGACGGAGACAAATTCTCTGCGTTCATCGTTGAACGCGAATATTCAGGTGTTTCTGTAGGTGCTGAAGAGAAAAAGATGGGTATTAAATCTTCTTCAACTCGTACATTAATTCTTCAAGACGCTCAAGTACCTGCTGAGAACTTACTTGGTGAAGTTGGTCGTGGTCATGTAATCGCATTTAACATCTTAAACATTGGTCGTTACAAATTAGGTGTAGGTACAGTCGGTGCTTCAAAGCGTGCATTTGAATTAGCTGTAGCATATACAAATCAACGTCAACAATTTAAAACGCCTATTTCATCATTCAATTTGACTAAAGAAAAATTATCAACGATGGCTTCAAGATTATATGCTTCTGAAAGCTTAATATATCGTACAGTTGGATACTTCGAAGATCGTATGAGTCAATTGAGTGCAGACGAACAAAAAGATGGCAAAGCGATAGCGGCGTCGATAGCAGAATACGCTATTGAGTGTTCAATTAACAAAGTCTTCGGTACGGAAGTGTTAGATTACATTGCGGATGAAGCAGTCCAATTACACGGTGGTTACGGCTTCATGCAAGAATATGAAGTAGAACGAATTTACCGTGACTCTCGTATTAACCGTATTTTTGAAGGAACAAATGAAATAAATCGTTTGTTAGTCCCTGGTACTTTCTTGCGTAAAGCGATGAAAGGTGAACTTCCAATTTTACAAAAGGCTCAAGCTCTACAAGAAGAGTTGCTAATGATGATGCCTGAAGAACTTGAAGATGCACCTTTAGCACAAGAAAAAATGCTTGTACAAAATGCTAAAAAAATAGGATTATTAGCAGCTGGTTTAGCTGCACAACGATATGGTACAAAGCTTGAAAGTGAACAAGAAGTGCTTGTAAACATTGCGGATATCGTTAATAACTTATTTGCAATGGAATCAGCTGTTCTTCGTACAGAAAAAGCTATCCAACGTGTTGGTGTTGAGAAAGCAAATCAAAAACTTTTATACACACAAATCTTCTGCCAAGAAGCATTTGAACTTATCGAAAAAGATGCAAAAGAAACATTGATTGCTGCAGTTGATGGTGACAACTTACGTATGATGCTTTCAGCACTTCGTAAATTAACGCGTTCAACTCCTTATAACGTTATTGCTAAAAAACGTGAAGCTTCTGTTAAATTAATCGAAGCTGAAAAATATATTGTTTAATAGACACATTAAATAGAAAATCCGACCGCTTCCTATGAGGCGATCGGATTTCTTTTTTGTTATTATGATATAAACCAAGGAGGTTAAAGTATGTCGATTACGTATTATGGATATCCTAATTGTGGAACCTGCAAAAAAGCAAAAGCATGGTTAGATGCTGAAGGAGTATCGTATAATGAAGTACATATTGTAGAAACACCACCTTCAAAAGAACAATTGAGAAAAATGGTGGAGATAAGTGAACTTCCTCTCAAGAAGTTTTATAACACGAGTGGAATGAAATATAGAGAGCTTGGCTTGAAAGATAAAATTTCAACAATGACAGATGACGAGCAGTTTGAATTACTAGCATCAGAAGGGATGTTAATTAAAAGACCTCTTGTTACGGACGGTTTAAAAGCAACAGTAGGCTTTAAAGAATCGAATTTTGCTGAGAACTGGAAAAGCTAATTACCTTGTTTTTAAAGAAGAAATATGTCAAAATGAAGTTGAATGTATTACATATCTGGAGGGGTATTAATGAGCACACCAAAAGATTTACGCTATTCTGAAGAACACGAATGGGTTAAAGTTGAAGATGGAAAAGCTCGCATCGGTATCACACACTTCGCTCAATCTGAGCTTGGTGATATTGTATTCGTTGAACTTCCACAAGTAGGCGACGACATTAAAACGAACGAGCCTTTTGGAAGTGTTGAATCTGTTAAAACAGTTTCTGAACTTTACGCACCAATTAGCGGTAAAGTTGTTGAAGTCAACAGTGGCTTAGAAGACAGTCCTGAATTTGTTAATGAATCTCCATACGAAAACGCGTGGATGGTTGTTATTGAGCCGACGGATGTTTCTGAAATTGAATCTTTAATGACAGCAGAGCAATACGAAAAAATGACTCAAGAGTAAAATCGTTTATTAAACGCCGACATATGTTCGGCGTTTTTTGCATCTGTCGAGTATAAGTCAGTCTATCCAGGAGTGATCATGCGGTGGATAAAATCATAGTTGTAGAAGGACGTTCAGATAAACAACGATTATTGCCTCTTCTTGCAGAGCCTGTTGAAATAATTTGTACAAATGGAACTGTAAGTGCAACTCGTTTAGAAGAGTTACTAGATCCTTATGCAAAATTGGATATTTATGTATTTGTAGATGCTGATAAATCAGGTGAGAAATTGCGAGCGCTCATTAAACGTGAATATCCTGAAGCGCTTCATCTATATACTGATATAACATACCGTGAAGTAGCGACAACCCCTATCAAAGTCCTTGCGAGCATTTTACTTGGAGCGAATATTGATGTGAAATCGGAATTTATTGTATAAAAGGATGAAGATAATGAAAGAATGGACAACTGCAGAGTGGGAAACTAATTCTCAAAGCGCCAATATTGCAGCTTATTATTTATACGCCCCAATGTGTGGAACTTGCCAAGTCGCATCCAAAATGTTGGAAGTGGTGGAAGAACTCTTGCCTAATGTGCAAATAGGGCAAGCGAATTTAAATTATGTAGAGGATTTAGCTATTGACCAGAAAATTGAAAGTGTACCGTGTTTAATAATTGCTCAAAACGGACAAATTCAAGAAAAAATATACGCATTTCAATCAGTTCCTTTTTTGTATAATCAATTGAGAAAAAATATTTGACGTTCACTTTTGAACGTGTTACATTATCAGTCGTAACAAAAAACTTAATATCGTAAACTCTTATAAAGAGAGGCTGAGGGAAGTGCCCTATGAAGCCCGGCAACCGTCACAATGTGTGAAATGGTGCCAAATCACTCAAAGTATATTACTTTGAAAGATGAGAGAACGGTCTAACGTATATAACTATGCATTTAGTCCCTTCTGCTTTTCTGCGGAAGGGACTTTTTGAATTCAGAGGTGAACTAGAGAAATGATTCAATTACAAAACTTATCAAAAACATTTCAAACAAGTAATGGTCAACTTATTGCAGTAGATGACGTTACATTGACAGTTGAACAAGGTGAGATTTTTGGCATTATTGGCTATAGTGGTGCTGGTAAAAGCACATTAATTCGTTTGTTAAATGGACTAGAAAAACCGACTTCCGGAAGTGTGACAGTTAACGGCCAAGAAATATCATCAAGCTCAGGTCAAGCGCTTCGCAGTTCTAGACAGAAAGTTAGTATGATTTTTCAACACTTTAACTTACTGTGGTCTCGAACAGTTGAAGATAATATTTCATTCCCGCTCGAAATTGCTGGAATAAGCAAAATGAAACGTAAGGAACGAGTAAAAGAGTTAATCGAGCTAGTTGGATTAACTGGGAGAGAGAATGCGTATCCTTCTCAATTATCAGGTGGACAAAAACAACGTGTTGGTATTGCGCGTGCGCTTGCAAATAACCCCGAAGTATTACTGTGTGACGAAGCTACATCAGCGCTCGACCCCGAAACAACGGATCAAATACTAGAGTTGCTCGTGGATATTAACAAACGCTTAGGGTTAACGATTGCACTCATAACACATGAAATGCATGTTATTCGTAAAATCTGTCATCGCGTTGCTGTCATGGAAGCGGGGAAAGTGGTCGAAATGGGTTCAGTACTCGAAATCTTCCAAACACCTCAACAGGACATTACGAAACGCTTTGTAGCACAAATAAATGGTCCAGATGAAGCAAGTCAAACAATCGCTCATCTTATTGAGCAATATCCTTTAGGCAAACTCGTAAAGCTAGTGTTTGTTGGGGATCGAACAGAACAACCTATCCTTTCGAGGTTAATTAAACAATATCAAGTTGAAGTAAACATTGTGCAAGGAAATATCTCACAAACTCAAAATGGTGCATACGGAACATTGTATTTACAAATTGATGGTGATTCCTTAGCGATTGATGAAGCAATTGATTATTTACATGGACAAGATGTTCATACGGAGGTGATCTCACATGATTGAAAACCTTCTACCTAATGTTGATTGGGAAAAAATGTGGGAAGCTACACTGGAAACACTTTATATGTCTGCAATGGCCACTGGTTTCACATTTGTCATCGGACTTGCACTAGGCATTTTGTTATTTCTGACTAGCCCACATCAATTATGGGCAAATAAGATGGTGTATTGGTTAACGGGGGCATTTGTTAACATCTTCAGATCCATCCCATTTATCATTCTAATCATTTTGTTAATCCCGTTTACTAAGTTTTTACTTGATACCATCCGTGGTGCAAATGCAGCATTACCAGCACTTATCATTGGTGCTGCACCGTTTTATGCACGCATGGTGTTAATTGCTTTACGTGAAATTGATAAAGGAGTAATCGAAGCTGCTCGCTCAATGGGTGCAAGGACGTCGACTATCATTTGGAAAGTGTTACTACCCGAGTCATTTCCTGCATTACTTTCTGGACTTACAGTAACAGCTGTGGCTCTCGTTGGATATACAGCAATGGCAGGCATTATTGGAGCTGGAGGATTAGGAAACTTGGCATTTTTAGATGGCTTCCAACGTAGTCGTGAAGATGTAACAATCGTCTCGACAATCTTCATATTAGTAATTGTATTTATCATCCAATGGAGTGGTGATGCCATCACATCTAGATCTGATAAACGTTAATTTGGTGCCTACGAGTAAATACTCGATCACATATAACACAAAAAAGGGAGAGACAATCATGAAGAAATTTGTAGCAGGAATTTTATTATCAGTAAGTGCCATCACACTAGCAGCATGTGGTGATAGTGATGCTGGAGACAGTGGAGATAGTAAAGAACTAGTGGTGGGAGCTTCAAACGTTCCACATGCTGAAATATTAGAACAAGCAAAACCGTTGCTTGAAGAACAAGGGATTGACCTTGTAATCGAAACATATCAAGACTATATTTTACCAAACAAAGACTTAGAATCTGGTGATTTGGATGCAAACTACTTTCAACATATACCTTATTTAGAATCACAAATCGCAGATAATGGCTATGATTTCGTCAATGCTGGTGAAATTCATATTGAACCTATCGGTGTTTATTCTAAAAAATATAAATCATTAGAAGAACTTCCTGAAGATGCAACAATCTTAATTAGTAATTCTGTTGCTGACCATGGTCGAGTTCTTTCAATGTTAGAAGCAGAAGGATTAATTAAATTAGCTGACGGTGTTGATAAAACAACAGCAGAAGTGAAAGATATCGTGGAAAATCCAAAAAACTTGGAATTCGATGCAGAGTATGAAGCGGCACTTCTTGTTCAATTGTATGAAAACGAAGAAGGCGACGCGGTATTGATTAACTCAAACTATGCAATCGATGCTGGAATCAACCCATTAGAAGATTCAATCGCGATTGAAAAAACTGATTCACCTTATGTAAACATCATTGCAGTTCAATCAGGCGATGAAGACAACAAAGAAATTAAAGCATTAGTGGAAGTATTGAAATCAAAAGATATTCAAGATTTCATTTCGGAAGAATGGGGCGGCTCAGTCGTTCCGGTAAAATAACAAAAAAATAAATGAAAGACGTCGAGTTTCGACGTCTTTTAATTTTGCAGAAAAAACGGAGTATTCCGGCTTTTGATGGTTGTATTCACTTTAGTAAGTGGGTGTGTTAAAGTAATCTCATCTTTTCGGAGAGCACACTTGTACATTTAAGGAGGACAACATGAAAAAGATTAAAATCGGATTACTAGCACGAATCGTACTTGCAATTGCACTAGGTGTTTTAGTCGGGTCGTTTGCACCTGAATCAGTCGTTCAAATTATGGCAACATTTAATGGTTTATTCGGTAACTTTTTAGGTTTTGTTGTTCCATTAATTATTATTGCATTCATTGCTCCTGGGATTGCCCAACTTGGCAAAGGGTCAGGGAAATTATTAGGACTTGCTACAGTGTTCGCTTATTCATCCACTATAGTAGCCGGTTTTCTCGCGCTATTTGTAGCATCTAATGTGTTGCCAAAGTTTATTTCTTCTTCTAAAGGCGAATCTTTTGAAAATCCTGAAGAATTTCTTGCAACGGCTTTCTTTAAAGTCGATATGCCTCCAGCATTAGGGATTATGACTGCATTACTTCTTGCATTCATTTTTGGTATTGGCATGGCATCAACAAATAGTGAAGTGCTAAAACGAGGATTCGATGAGTTTAACATCATTATTGAAAAAGTCATCTCGAATGTCATTATTCCTTTGCTACCTATACATATCTTTGGAATCTTTATGAACATGACATTTGGTGGTCAAGTAGCCAAAATATTATCTGTCTTTGCTATCGTTTTTGTACTAGTTCTTCTTTTACATTTTACTATGCTTCTTTTACAATATTCGACTGCAGGGGCTTTGAATAATAAAAATCCTTTCAAGCTACTTAAAATTATGTCTCCTGCCTATTTTACAGCTCTAGGAACACAATCTTCAGCAGCTACAATTCCTGTCACATTGCGACAAGCTCGTAAAACTGGAGCTTCTGAAAAAGTAACAGACTTTACAGTTCCACTTTTTGCAACAATTCATTTGTCAGGAAGTACAATTACGATTGTGACATGTGCAATTGGTGTTCTCTTGTTAAATGGTCAAGCAATAGAATTAAAAGAAATGGTGCCTTTTATTTTTATGGTAGGTATTACAATGATTGCAGCACCAGGAGTTCCTGGAGGAGCAGTTATGGCGGCAATAGGATTACTTAGTTCGATGTTAGGATTTAATGAAACTATGATTGCGTTGATGATTGCACTTTACTTAGCACAAGATAGCTTTGGTACTGCAACAAATGTAACGGGTGACGGTGCATTAGCATTAATTGTAAACCGATTTTCACGTGATGAAGCGGCTAAAATAGACACCTTAAAGAGTTAATATTCAAGCAGTTCTGACTGTTTGGTAATTTATTTACAATTCATTTTTCCTGTGGTAATATAACAAAGCAAATATTCCCACATTTTAAAGGAGATTAAATTATGAAAAAATTACTATTACTTCTTGCTTCCCTCTCTTTAGTTCTTGCAGCTTGTTCTGGAGACAAAGAAGAAACAAAAGAAACTACTAATGAAGAAACTACAACTTCAGAAGGAAAAGTGAATCCTGCTGGAGATATGATGAAGTTTTACTTATCAATTTCTAACTCAATTAATGAAGTTGATGCGGATTTAAACGCTTATGAAAGCGCAAAAGCTGTAGAAGAACTTCCTGAAGGTACTGAACTTAAAACGATGCAAGATGCTGCAAAAACAGCTGCAGATAATGCTGCTGTAAAAGTCGAAGAATTAGAAGTTCCTGCTGAATTAAAAGATCAACAAGAAGCAATCGACTCAGCATTAACTAAAATGCATGAAGCTTATACACTAAAATCAGAAGCCCTAGCTGCTGAAGGTGAAGTTGTATTAGATAAAGCAAATGCAAAATTTGAAGAGGCTGACGCTGAATTAAATAAGGTATTAGAAGAAGTAGGCTTAGCTGGTTCAAGTATTTTAAACGAAGTATCTCTATAATGAAAAATTCGTCCGTAAATTCGGACGAATTTTTTTGTTTAAAGTAGTTTGTGTTGGGTAAATATAAAAATGTGAAGGATAACAACTCATAACTTTGAGTTGAAAATTTGAAAGGAATGATTCACTATCCAATCACCAGATCAAGCATTCACAGAACGTATGGACCATGCATTCAGAAGTAAACATGGAGTGGGATTAGTTGATTACCAAAACAATTCAGAGCTCCGTCTACAAGTAGAAATGCAACGTGAACGTGATTATGAAGTTGGTCAACAAGTAGCAGCTAAAATAGAGCGACAAGCACATCGCGAAGGATAATTCAAAATTAACATAATCAATGAACCTTGGTTCATTGATTTTTTTGTTTATTTTTTAATAAAATAAATTCTCATTTAGATAGTCTTCATTGAAAATGACATTCTATCATCTAAACAACCTAAGTAAACGTGCTAATAAAGAGATTACTAATATGTATTGAAGGATTTTCATATATGAAACAGTCCGTCCAAAAGATTTGCATGTGCTTAAAATTTCAGTTAAGATTAGAATGATAATAATTAAGAATGGTATTTCCATTCATTTATACACTTGGAGGTAGTAAAATGTCGACTTTAGTTATTCAAGATCTTCACGTTGCCATTGATGGTAAGGAGATTCTTAAAGGGTTAAACCTTACAATTAATACAAACGAAATTCATGCGGTTATGGGTCCTAACGGGACTGGTAAATCAACATTAGCATCTGCAATTATGGGACACCCTAAATATGAAGTAACTTCTGGCTCTATAACTTTAGATAACGAAGATGTACTTGAGATGGAAGTAAACGAACGAGCACAAGCGGGTATTTTCTTAGGAATGCAATATCCAAGTGAGATTAACGGTGTTACTAATGCCGATTTCTTACGTTCGGCAATAAATTCTCGTCGCGAAGAAGGCGATGAAATTTCAATCATGAAGTTCATTCGTGAACTTGATAAGAAAATGGATTACCTTGAAATGGATCAGGAAATGGCACAACGCTATTTAAACGAAGGATTCTCAGGTGGCGAAAAGAAACGCAACGAAATTCTTCAATTAATGATGATTCAACCTAAAATTGCGATTCTCGACGAGATTGACTCTGGTCTTGATATAGATGCTCTAAAAATTGTAGCAAATGGAATTAACCAAATGCGTGGAGAAGATTTTGGTTGTTTGATTATTACTCATTATCAACGCTTACTTGATTATATTACACCTGATCATGTTCACGTAATTATGCAAGGTCGTATAGTGAAAACTGGTGGTCCTGAACTTGCTCATAAATTAGAAGAGCAAGGCTACGATTGGATTAAAGAAGAATTAGGAATTGAAGACGAGACTGTAGGTCAAGAAGCGTAAGGAAAGGAGACATACACATGACGGTTGAAACAAAATTGGCATTAACCGAACAAGATGTACGCTCCTATTCAACGGCGAATCAAGAACCTTCTTGGTTTGCTGAATATCGTGTACAAGCTTTTCAGGCGGCAGAAAACTTGCCAATGCCAAAACCAGACAAAACAAAAATTGATAATTGGAACTTCACAAACTTCCCAGTTCATGCAGTAGAAAGCGATACGTTCGCTTCACTTGCTGAGTTACCAGAAGAAGTGAAAGCCATTGTTACAGAAAATCAAAAAAGTGTTTATATTCAACGCAACAACACACCTGCTTATTTACAAGTTTCTGATGAGTTAAAAGCGCAAGGTGTTATTTTTACAGATATATTCACTGCTGTTCGCGAACATAGTGAGCTAGTTCAAAAGTATTTCATGACGAACGGTGTGAAAACGGATGAGCATAAACTCGCTAGTCTACATGCTGCTTTATTAAATGGTGGCGTATTTGTATACGTTCCGAAAAATGTTGAGATAGTTGAACCAATTCAAGTCGTTTACTTGCATGACAATACTCAAGCTTCTCTTTTTAACCACACAATTGTTGTAGCTGATACGAATAGCTCAGTAACTTATGTGGAAAACTATCTTTCAACTGTTCCAGAAGCATTCGGAGTTGTAAATATTGTTTCTGAAGTGCTAGCAAAAGACAATGCACGTATTACTTTCGGAGCTGTAGATGTATTGGCGAAAGGATTAACAACTTACGTAAATCGTCGAGGCATAGCAGACCGTAATGCTCGTATTGATTGGGCTCTTGGACTAATGAATGATGGCAATACCATTTCAGAGAACGTTACACACTTAGTTGGAGACGGTTCTTATGGTGATACCAAAATGGTTACAGTTGGTCGAGGGAAACAGAAGCAAAACTTCACGACTAAAATAATTCACTGGGGTAAACACTCTGAAGGATTTATTTTGAAACATGGTGTTATGAAAGATGAAGCCTCTTCCATTTTCAATGGAGTTGGAAAAATCGAACATGGTGCTACAAAAGCTAACGCTGTTCAAGAGGCACGTATATTAATGTTGAATGAAAAAGCACGTGGAGATGCAAATCCAATTCTGTTAATTGACGAAGATGATGTAACTGCAGGACACGCAGCTTCTGTAGGTCGTGTAGATCCACTTCAACTATACTACTTAATGAGTCGCGGTATTTCTAAGCAAAATGCAGAACGATTAGTTGTTCATGGTTTCCTTGCACCAGTTGTAAATGTTTTACCTATAGAAGGTGTTAAAAAGCAACTTGCGGAGGTCATTGAAAGGAAAGTGCGCTAATGATCAATAAAGACATTCGAAGCTATTTCCCTATTTTGAACCAAGAAGTGAACGGTTATCCGCTAGTCTATCTTGATAGTGCAGCGACATCTCAAAAACCCGTTCAAGTCATTGAAGCGTTAAGAAAATATTACGAGTTCGATAATTCAAATGTTCACCGAGGTGTTCATACACTTGGTAATCGCGCAACTGAAAGTTATGAAGGCGCGCGTGAAAAAGTGCGTAACTTCATTTCAGCAAAGTCTACACAAGAAGTCATTTTCATGCGTGGAACAACTACTGCTCTTAATACAGTGGCCCAAAGTTACGGTGAAGCAAATGTACAAGAAGGTGATGAAATTGTCATCACGTATATGGAGCATCACTCTAATATCATTCCTTGGCAACAATTGGCCAAAGAAAAAGGTGCCATTTTAAAATACGTAGATTTAGAAGAAGATGGAACGCTATCTTTAGAAAAAGTGCGTGCAACGATTACTCAACGTACTAAAATTGTTTCGATTATGTATGTGTCAAATGTTCTTGGAACAATGAACCCAATAAAAGAAATTACACAGATTGCTCACGAAAACGGAGCAATTATGGTGGTAGATGGAGCACAAGCTGCTCCTCATTTACGCATTGATGTACAAGATTTAGATTGTGATTTCTTCGCTTTTTCTGGTCATAAAATGTGTGGTCCTACAGGGATTGGTGTGTTATATGGAAAGAAAGAGTTGCTCGAGCAAATGGAGCCTGTCGAATTCGGGGGCGAGATGATTGACTTCGTTGGGTTATATGACTCTACGTGGAAAGAACTTCCATGGAAGTTTGAAGGCGGTACTCCAATCATTGCAGGTGCTGTAGGATTAGCTGCAGCAATCGATTTCTTAGAAGAAATTGGTCTTGATGAGATCGAGAAGCATGAACATGAACTCGCAGCATATGCAATGGATCGTATGTCTACGATTAATGGTTTAACGATTTATGGACCAAAAGATCCGGGGAAAAGAGCAGGGATTGTTACCTTTAACGTAAATGATGTACATCCTCACGATTTGTCGACTGTTCTGGATATGAATGGTATTGCAGTTCGTGCTGGACATCATTGTGCGCAACCATTAATGAAATGGTTGCAGGTATCAGCTACTGCGCGTGCAAGCTTCTATGTGTACAACTCTGAAGAAGATATTGACCGATTAGTAGCGGGACTTAGTACGGCAAAGGAGTATTTTAACGATGTCTTTTAAAAATTTGGATCAGCTATATAGATCAGTCATTATGGATCATTACAAAAAACCTCGTAACAAGGGGTCACTTGAAGATGGTAGTGTCACAATTGATATGAATAACCCTACTTGTGGGGACCGTATTCATTTAACTTTGCAAGTCACTAATGGAATTGTGGAAAATGCTAAATTTGATGGAGAAGGATGTTCCATTTCAATGGCATCTGCCTCTATGATGACGCAGGCTGTAAAAGGAAAACCGGTCGAAGAAGCTTTAAATCTTTCGACAATTTTCTCGGATATGATGCTTGGGAAAGAGCTTGATGACTCTATTGACTTAGGCGATATCGAATCTTTATCTGGTGTAACCAAGTTTCCGGCGCGTATTAAATGTGCCACTCTTGCTTGGAAAGCCATGGAAAAAGGTGTAGAAAACGAATCACATTCGTAATAGAACGGAGGAAAGATGATGGCTAAAAAAATGCCTGAAATTGGAGATTATAAATATGGGTTCCATGATAAAGACGTTTCTATTTTCCGTTCAAAACGTGGATTAACTCGGGAAATCGTTGAGACAATTTCAAATATGAAAGAAGAACCTCAATGGATGTTGGATTACCGTTTAAAATCTTTGGAAATTTTTTACTCAAAACCAATGCCACAATGGGGTGGAGATTTAGCTCCACTGAACTTCGATGAAATTACGTATTATGTAAAACCATCAGAAGCGACTCAAACTTCATGGGATGAAGTGCCAGAGGAAATTAAACGTACATTTGATAAACTTGGAATTCCAGAAGCAGAGCAAAAATATTTATCAGGAGTTTCTGCTCAATATGAATCTGAAGTCGTTTACCATAGCATGAAACAAGAACTTACTGATATGGGAATTATATTTAAAGACACTGGTGCAGCTCTTCGTGAAAATGAAGAACTTTTCAAAAAATACTGGGGTACAATTATTCCGAATACAGATAATAAGTTCGCAGCATTGAACTCAGCAGTATGGTCAGGTGGATCTTTCATCTATGTGCCACCAAATACTAAAGTAGAAACACCGTTACAAGCATACTTCCGTATTAACTCGGAAAATATGGGGCAATTTGAGCGTACGCTTATAATCGTTGATGAAGGTGCACATGTTCACTATGTTGAAGGTTGTACGGCACCTGTATACACAACGAACTCTCTACACAGTGCAGTTGTTGAAATTGTTATAAAAAAAGATGCATATTGCCGTTACACAACCATTCAAAACTGGGCAAATAATGTCTATAATTTAGTGACAAAGCGTGCAGTTTGTGATGAAAATGCAACAATGGAATGGATTGATGGAAACATCGGTTCTAAATTGACAATGAAATACCCAGCAGTCATCTTAAAAGGTGAAGGTTCACGTGGTATGACATTATCGATTGCCATTGCAGGTAAAGGTCAACATCAAGATGCAGGAGCGAAAATGATTCATTTAGCGCCAAACACTTCTTCAACGATTATCTCTAAATCAATTTCGAAGCAAGGTGGTAAAGTAACTTACCGCGGTGTTGTTCGTTTTGGTCCTAAAGCATCTGGTGCACGTTCAAACATTGAATGTGATACGTTAATCATGGATAACTTGTCTACTTCTGATACTATTCCTTATAACGAAATTTTGAATGACAATGTATCTTTAGAACACGAAGCTAAAGTTTCAAAAGTGTCTGAAGAGCAATTGTTTTACTTGATGAGTCGAGGAGTTTCGCAACAAGAAGCAACAGAAATGATCGTAATGGGCTTTATAGAGCCATTTACAAAAGAATTACCTATGGAATATGCAGTTGAGATGAACCGTTTGATTAAGTTCGAAATGGAAGGTTCAATCGGCTAAATATCTAATTTCTTTAAAACCTCGCCTTAAGGCGAGGTTTTCTTTGTTTGATGAAATATATGATATGATAATGAACAAATGGATTTAGATAAGTTTGAAGGAGAATGGGTATGGAATATGTACTACTGGCACTAGTTGGGTTATTTTCTGGCGTTGTAGGTGCCTTAGTAGGTCTTGGTGGAGGTATTATCCTAGTGCCAGCTACTCTTTTCTTAGGGGGATCCAGTGGATTAATTTCAGGGATTACTCCTCAGAATGTTGTAGGGCTATCTGTTATTATGATGATTTTTACAGGCTTAGCCTCTACTTTAACGTTCATGAAAGCAAGGACTGTAGATTATCGAAGTGCTCTCATCTTCTTTGTAGGAAGTGTGCCTGGTACTATTTTAGGGGCATGGGTAAACAAAGGATTAGACTTGCCATCATTTAATTTATACTTTGGGATTTTATTAATTATGTTATCTACCTTATTACTGGTTCGAAAATATATAAAACCAGTAAAATGGTTTGTTAATAACGGCAAGAAAAAAACTTTTACAGATACTCATGGAAAAAACTATGTTTATGGTTATCCAGTATGGTTTGCTCTTATTTTAACGTTTGGTGTTGGTTTTGCATCTGGTTTATTTGGAATTGGTGGTGGATCCATCATTGTACCAGCTATGATTTTATTATTCTTATTCCCCCCACATGTAGCGGTTGGTACTTCGATGTTTATGGTCTTTTTATCAGCTTTAGTAAATTCAGCTAGTCATATTTCTTTAGGCAATGTGCCATGGTTGTATACACTTCCAGTTATACCAGCAGCCTTTATTGGAGCGAAAATTGGAGCAACTTTAAATCAACGTATTAAATCGGAAACATTAGTAGTTGCTTTGCGTATAATCTTATTATTACTCGGTGTTCGTTCGATTGTAGCGGGGCTGATGGGATAAGGAGTTGACCAAATGATTGAAACCATTCACTTTTATCATACCAATGATTTACATAGTCATTTTCAACATTGGCCACGAATTCATGAACTCGTAACAACACGAAAAAAATGGCATCTCGAAGAAGGCGAATCAAGTTTCACATTAGATCTTGGTGATCATATCGATCGTTCACATATCTTTACAGAGGGAACATTAGGTAAAGGAAATGTTGACCTTTTAAATAAAGCACAATACGACGTGGCAACTATTGGAAATAATGAAGGAATTACACTTTCGCACAATGAATTAGAAAACTTATATCTTCATGCTCAATTTGATGTAGTAGTTGGAAACTTGATTGAGCAAGATGGAAAATTACCAAAGTGGTTAATTCCAACAACTATATTGACAACTATATATGGAACGAAAATTGGTGTAACAGCACTTACAGCTGAATACACGCTGTTTTATAGTCAATTGGGATGGCAAGTGACTGAAGCATTTGATGCTTTGAGTAATCAATTAATGGAGTTAAAGAAAAAAACAGATATCATTATCTGCATGTCCCATTTAGGTATAAATGAAGATGAGATAATGGCAGAGAAATTTCCTGATATTGACGTAATCTTCGGTGCACATACACACCATATTTTCCACGAAGGAAAATTAATTAATAATTCTTTGTTAGCTGCAGCTGGTAAATATGGCTATTATGTTGGACATGTTACCGTGGATTTTGATTTAGAAGCGAAATTGATTGTAAAAAAACAAGCTCATTTATATGATACAAATGAACTGAAAGAATGTGCAAATGAGGATGAATTTCTAGAAGAATTAGCCATTATTGGTAAAGCTAATTTAATGGAAACTGCATTTATCCATAATGAGACGTTTAAGAAAGAGTGGTTTAAAGAATCTGCTTTATCAACTTATTTTGGTAAAGCATTAACTGCGTTTTGCCAAACGGATTGTGCCTTATTTAATGCTGGTTTATTTTTGTCAGATCTAAAAGAACAGGAAGTCTCATATTTTGATATTCACAAAATGATGCCACATCCGATTAATCCATGTGTAATTGAACTAACAGGTGAAGAGTTAAAAGATATATATTTATTGTCGTTAAATGAAAGTTGGCCAAATTTAGAGATTAAAGGTTTAGGTTTTCGTGGTGTTGTGATGGGAAAAATGATTACACACCAATTTACAGTTGTTGATCAAATATTATTTGTTCAAAATAGACGGATAGAACCAACAGAAATTGTTCGTTTAGCTACCATTGACATGTTCACATTTGGTTACTTTTACCCCATATTTAAAGAGTCACCAAAGACTTATTTTATGTCTGACTTCATTAGAGATGTTTTAATTGTGTATGGACAAAAACAACAACTTATATAGGTATAAATGAACCCTCCTTGTCGTAACATGACGTAGGAGGGTTTTCGTGCGACTACGTAAAGTTTCTAAAAGGTCAATCTATTGGAAAGGCAAGAACATTATCCCTGTGTTCTTTGTTTTTGTCGTAATTTCTGTTGGCTTAATGTTTTATCTCGTGAATGTTCGTTTAACCCCAATCTATTTACAGTATGCAGAGGTACAATCCAAAAAAATCGCATCACTTGTTGTTAGTAAAGCCATTAACTCTCGAACCGCAGATTTAATGAATGCAACTGATATCATAGTTGAAGTTCCATCAGAATCCCCAGGTACTGTGACGACTCAATTTAATACGGAAATAATTAATCGTGTTCAAGCTGATATCATAACCTTGGTACAGACCCAATTAGAACAAGCTGAAAAAGGCAACTTGGCCAATTTACCTTATTTGGATGATATAGAGTATGATCCAGACGCAATGGAAGATAACGGAGGCATTGTATTTTTAGTTCCTCTTGGTCAAGCGACAAATATCCCACTCCTTGGAAATCTAGGACCTAAAATTCCAATACGTTTTCATGTTATTGGAAATTTACAGTCGAACGTAGTTTATGATATTCGTGAATTTGGAATTAACAATGCAATGATAGATGTAAGTGTTGTTATCACAGTCAATGTACAAGTTATTGTCCCACTCGCAACAAAAGCGACGGTAATTGAACAAAAAATTCCAGTTGCACTTGGAATAATTTCTAGTCCTGTTCCTCAAATTTATACTAAAGGAAGCGGAGCGAATGCACCACAAGTAGAAGTACCGTATCAACCTCCATCCGCTCCATAATAAGTTATTGCAATAAGGTCCGTTTATTGTTAAAATAGGAAATGAAATTAATATCGATGGGTAGAGGCCGCATAACTTATTAGTAACATACGCGAGGATGATAACGAAGACCGTATGTAAAAGGGAGTTTTGCCGAAGTAAAATGATTGTGTCTAACAGTATTTTATTGGGGTTATTCTAAACAAGAATAACACTATCATTTATAGGCGAAATGCATATAAATGGTGAGCTACAGATCGTGGGTAGGATACATCAATTTGTCTATTCGCAACTTGTCTGGGCTGGTTTCTTAACATTCATTTTGAATGTTAAAGATTCCAGTCTTTTTGTATGCTTACTCGTATTCTGTGACCACCCCCATGCGGAGGAGGAACATAGGTATGTCAGGAACTATATTATCAATTTTACCCCCAATACTTGCAATTGTGATGGTCTTACTTACACGTCGTGTACTGATCTCACTAGGTACAGGTATCGTTTTAGGAGCTTTACTAATTCATTCATTCTCACCAGGTAAATCGCTAGTAAGTTTGTGGCAATCATTCCAAGTGACATTTTGGGATGGAGGACTAAATACGTATAATGTCTTTATTATTCTCTTTTTATTTTTACTAGGCATCATCACAGCTTTCGTTAGTTTATCTGGTGGAAGTCGAGCGTTTGCAGAGTGGGCAGTAAAGCATATCAAAACGCGAAGAGGAGCTAAGCTATTAACTGCATTTCTTGGTGTGGTTATCTTTATAGATGATTATTTTAATGCTTTAGCTGTTGGACAAATTGCACGTCCAATAACGGATCATCACCGCATCTCACGTACTAAGTTAGCATACTTTATTGATTCAACATCTGCACCGGTTTGTGTAGTTTCACCAGTATCAAGCTGGGGAGCATATTTAATTGGATTGATTGGGACAATACTGGCTACTCAATCAGTTATAACATACTCACCATTAACTGCATTTATCATGATGGCACCAATGAATTTTTATGTAATTGCAGCACTTGCTATGGTGTTTTTCGTAGCGATTACAGACTTCGATTTATTGGAAATGAAAAAACATGAACGTAGAGCAATCGATACAGGGGAAGTGTTTGATCCAAAAAAAGATATTCCTGGTCAATTAAAAGAAGATTTCCCTGTTCATAGTCATGGGAAAGTAAAAGACTTAGTTCTACCAATTGTTACACTTGTAATTGCGACAATCGGAGCAATGCTATGGACAGGATATCAAAATGCAGGTGTTCTAGATATTTGGGCAATTTTTGAGAATACTGATGTACCGAAGTCATTGTTAATTGGTGGTACTGCAGGTGCAGTTGTATCTATTGTTCTTTATCTCTTACAGTTCGGAAAAAATGAAAAAGCCAACCTTTCATATCTTAGTAAAGGAATTTGGAGCGGAATTCAATCCATGCTACCTGCTGTGTTAATATTAGTTTTTGCTTGGTCATTAACGTTTATTATAGATAAGCTTAAAACAGGCGAATATTTAGCTCAAGTAGTAATCGATGCCAATCTTCCAATAGGTTTATTACCAGTTATTCTGTTTATATTAGCTGGAGGTATGGCATTTGCAACAGGTACCTCATGGGGGTCTTTCGGAATTTTATTACCGATTGCAGGAACCATAATGATTAGCGCTGATCCTACGATGTTATTACCTACTTTAGCAGCAGTGCTAGGAGGGGCCGTGTTAGGTGATCATTGTTCACCGATTTCAGATACGACCATTTTATCTTCTACTGGTGCTGGATGTAATCATATTGATCACGTCACGACTCAACTACCGTATGCATTAATTTCAGCAGCCGTTGCATCAGTTGGGTACTTAGTTTTAGGATTAACTGGGTCCGTTTGGTTATCATTGGGACTTGTAATAACTATTCTTGCAATACTATTTTATGTTTTAATTAAGATGAGCGAAAAATCGACAAATTAATAGGTAAACATATACAGAGCGAGGGTTTATTCCCTTGCTTTTTTTTTATTTAATAATAGTTTATTATATAAAAAAACATCTTTACAAGTTAATTCACTATAGTATACTAGTTTTAGATTAATAAATAATCTGAATATAAACAAGCTTCCTAATATTACAATAGTACTTTTGGGGGCGAAACAAAAAGGAGGAAAAAAACATGGAACAACGTTCTCAATGGGGATCACGAGCTGGCTTTATTCTGGCTGCAGTTGGTTCCGCGGTAGGACTCGGAAACATTTGGCGTTTTCCGTACGTAGCTTTTGAAAATGGTGGAGGCGCTTTCTTTATCCCGTACTTATTCGCGCTTTTAACAGCCGGTATTCCTATTCTTATTTTAGAATTCACTTTGGGACATAAGTACCGCGGTTCCGCACCATTATCATTCTTCCGCATGGGCGGGAAAAAAGCAGAATGGCTCGGCTGGTGGGCAGTATTTGTTTCCTTTGTAATATCAACATACTATGCAGTCATTATTGCCTGGGCGATGAAATACACAGTGTATTCTGTTAACCAAGCATGGGGAGAAGATACTGCTGGATTCTTATTTGGTACAGTTTTAAAATTAGGCGATGTACCAGGTGAAGCGGGTGGATTAGTACCCGGAGTAGCAATACCTTTACTACTTGTTTGGGTTATTGTATTAATTATTTTATTTGCAGGTATTAAAAAAGGAATTGAACTCGCTAATAAAATCTTCATACCAACATTAGTTATTCTTTTCTTATTAGTAGTAATACGAGCAGTTACGTTGGATGGAGCGGGACTTGGTTTAACAGCATTTTTTGAACCTAACTTCTCTGAATTAACAAATCCAGCAGTATGGGTTGCTGCATATGGACACATCTTCTTTAGTTTATCAATTGCATTCGCTATTATGATTACGTATTCTAGTTATCTTCCTAAAAAGTCTGATATTACAAATAATGCATTTATAACAGGTTTTGCTAACTCAGGTTTTGAATTACTTGCAGGTATAGGTGTATTCTCAGCTCTAGGATTTATGGCTGCTTCACAAGGTGTTGCAGTAGCTGACGTTGCATCTGCAGGCGTGGGTCTTGCTTTTGTGGTGTTCCCACAAATAATTAGCCAGTTCCCAGGAATGAACGGACTGTTTGGCGTCTTGTTCTTCCTTTCACTTACATTAGCTGGTATAACTTCACTAATATCTATATGTGAAACTTATGTAGCGGGATTTTCAGAAAAGTTTGGAATTTCTCGTAACAAAGCAGTTATTTTTGGAGTAGGAACAGCAGCCGTTATTTCATTCTTATTTGCAACAAACGGTGGTTTGTACTTCTTAGATGTTGCTGACTATTTCATCAATCAATTCGGTGTTGCTGCAATTGGTTTAGTTGAAGTTATTGCAATCGCTTGGTTCTTTAAAAAGCTTCCTGTATTCGAAGATCATGCAAATGCTGTATCTGATATTCGTTTAGGTGCTTGGTGGAAAATTTGCTTGAAATTTGTGACACCTTTAGTTTTAGGTTACATGATGTTTGGTTTATTGAAACTGAATTTAACAAAAGCTTTTGAATCCGATACAGGAAACTATGAAGGCTATTCAAATGCATTCATTCTTTATCTTGGATGGTTTGTGGCTGCTGGTGCCATTATTTTAGGATTCATATTTACGGCTATAAAATGGAACAAAAATACTGATGTTGATGCACATCAACATGATAATGAATAAGGAGGACTTCAGATGACAACAAGTGCAATTATTATGATGGTTATTGGAGTCGTCATCATATGGGGCGGCTTAGCAGCAAGTATCGTATATGCTGTATCAAAATCAAGACAAAAATCAAGACAAAAAGCATAAACAAAAAGCGTCTCTCTCATAGAGACGCTTTTTGTTTTAGTGTGCCCAGCATGGGC